>JALVZS010000112.1 GCA_027022065.1 bacterium | reverse complement strand
CCGTCTGCTCCCACCTCCTTCGCATAGGTTATCAGCTCTAGAGCCTCTCTTGTGCTGTTGGAGCCCGCACCTGCAAGGACAGGCACCCTTCCTTTAACCTGCTCTACCGCTATCTTTACTACCTTCTTGTGTTCTTCATAACTTAAGGTAGCGGACTCTCCCGTGGTGCCGCAGGGAACGATGCCGTGGGTGCCGTTTTCAATCTGGAACTCTATAAGTTCCCTAAAGGTATCCTCATCCACCTCACCATTCTTAAACGGCGTTACTATTGCAACAAAAGCTCCTTTAAACATCTCTATACCTCCTTTAATCCTCCCATGCTTCCTCTTTCAGGATACCATCGTAAACCCACCTGGTAAGCCCCTCAAGAAACAGCTTACCATTTTCAAGGTATATTTTCAAAACCTCTCCGCTTTTGGTAACCACTTCAACAGGTGGATTTAACAGTCCCTTTTTAATGGCAATATACGCAGAGGCAGAAGCCCCTGTTCCACAGGCCAAAGTCTCCGCCTCAACCCCCCTCTCGTAGGTCCTTATGTAGAGCCTGCCGTCCTTTATACAAACAAAGTTTACGTTAGTTCCAGCAGGGGCAAAGACAGGATGAAACCTCACCCTTCTTCCCAAACCCTCAACATCCACAGATTCCAAGTCGTCCACCATTAAAACCACGTGGGGCACCCCTGTATTCACAAAGCTGTAGGTTATGCCCAGGTCCTCAAGCCTGCTGTCCAGCACAAGCCCATAGGGATCCGTCAACTGCACCTTTACCAGGCGCCCCTTCACCTCGGCCTTTATTATACCCGCAAGGGTTTCAAATCGCATAACCTGAGGAGCTATTCCCCTCTCGTAGGCAAAGCGGGCAGCGCATCTCCCTCCGTTTCCGCACATTTCTGCCTCTGAGCCATCGGAGTTGAAGAACCTCCACTTGAAATCCGCCCTATCGGAAGGCTCAATGATTATGACGCCGTCTGCCCCCACGGAAATGGCTCTTCTGCATATCTTGGGAATCTTTTCTCTGAACGCATCGGCATCTATTTTTAGATCCATGTTGTCTATGATTATGAAGTCATTGCCCGAGCCGGAAAGCTTTGAAAAGCGCATTTCCTAGACCCCCAGCAGGAAGGAAGGTATCTTCTCTCCCCTTATAAGATCCTCGTAGCTCTCCCTCTCTCTAACGACGAACCACTCGTTTCCTCTCACCATCACCTCAGCCACCCTGGGACGGGAGTTGTAGTTGGAAGCCATGGTGAAACCGTATGCCCCAGCACCCATAACAGCAAGCAACTCTCCCTTCTCAAACTCAGGAAGTTTTCTGTCTTTTGCCAGGAAATCTCCCGTCTCACATATAGGACCCACTACATCGGCTATAACGCTAGAATCCTCCTTTTGAACCACGGACTTAACCTCGTGATAGGCGTTGTAGAGGGCAGGTCTCGCAAGGTCGTTCATGGCACCATCCACAACATAGAAAAGCTTTTCGGCCTTCTTCTTCACATAAAGCACCTTGGTTAGAAACACACCGGCATTTCCCACAACAGAGCGTCCAGGCTCCATGATGAGGGTTAAACCTCTTTTCTTCACCTCATCCTTTATAGAAGAAATCACCTCAGAAGGCGCAGGAGGTTCCTCATCTTTATACCTTATCCCTATCCCTCCCCCTATGTCCATGTACTTGAGGTTCACACCAAGGGCATTAAGCCTATCAATGAGGGAAAAGAGCCTTTCGGCAGCATCAATAAAAGGCTCCTTCTTCGTTATCTGTGAGCCTATGTGGCAGTGAATGCCCAAAACTTCTATGTTTGTAAGGGACAAGGCCTTTTTGTAAACCTCCTCGGCCTCCTCCATGTCTATCCCGAACTTGCTCTTTTTAAGGCCTGTGGCTATGTAGGGATGGGTTTCCGGGTCCACATCTGGATTTATCCTTATGGCCACAGGAGCTTTTTTGCCCAATCTTCCAGCAACCTCGTTCAAAAGCTCTAGCTCCTGCCAAGACTCCACATTGAACATAAGTATGTTCATCCTGAGGGCGTACTCCATCTCCTTTTCGGTCTTTCCCACACCTGCAAACACCACCTTTTGCGTATCCACACCTGCCCTTACGGCCCTGAACAGCTCACCACCGCTAACGATATCTGCACCTGCACCCTCTCCGAAAACAGCTCTTAGAACGGCCAAGTTTGAATTGGCCTTAACAGCAAAGCAGGCTATGCCCCCCACTTCTGCAAGGGGCAAAAGGTAGGACCTTATACCCTCAACTATGGCCTTATAGCTGTAAATGTAGCAGGGCGTTCCCACCCTTTCTGCAATCTCACTTAAAGGAACATCCTCACAGTGAAGAACCCCGTCCCTGTAAGAGAAGGCCATCTTCACCTCCTTCTTATTACTGCGGGCTGAGATTTTGCACTTTCGTTACCCTTCATGTCAACAGAGGAAACGGCATAAATAAGCCTTTTTTCCCTAAACGGACCTTTATCCTCATAAAGCGGAGCGGCCACAGGCTCCCTGTTGAGTCTTACCCACTTATTACCTATCTTTCTGTAAACGAAATAGCCCTTTAGATCTTTTGCCTTCACGGGATCCCAGGTGAGATAAACCCTGCCCCTTCTGTATATGCCAGAAAGGTGTTTGGGAACAGGAGGAGGGTATATGTCCAAGGGTTTTGCGCAAACCTCATTTGAAGAGAAGGACTCAAAGAGCACCACGCTGTCTCCCCGGCGTGATCTAGCGCTGTAGCAGTATAAAGTCCCCTCTGCAAGATGAGTGTCCCTCCAAACCCTCACGCCCTCAACGGGAACCACAGAAACAGGCTCATAGTCATAAGGCCTTCCTCCTTTTCTTCTATAAATTGCAACATTTCCCTTTCCCTTCAGATAAAGCTCAACCCAGTCTTCCCCAAAGGCTTTTATCTTAAGGTTAACCCTAGAGGGTGGGCTTTCGGGCATTACTATGTAGACGAATCTATTCAAAGGAACATCTCTGTCAGTTTTCCCATACACCTTATAACAGGTGATGGAAGTAACGGGATAGTCCTCTATGTAAAGTAAGCCCGGTCTTCTTCTGCCCTGATAGACAAGCTCGCAGTCCCCACAGTTGGCATCGCATCTTTTAACCGTAAGAAAAACCCAATGGACTTTTTTGGAAGAGTTCACATACTTAGGCGAAACATCCAGCTTGATGATGGTTTCACCGGGCCTCACAAGAAAGCCCACATGCCTAAAACCCTCTGCCTTCAGGTGCTCAGGCAGAAGGGGAGGAGCCTTATGACCACAGGCCACCAGAAGCAAAAGTGCTATAAAGACCAGCCCCTTTGAGCGCAAATCTCCTCTATCCTCCTCTTAAGCTCTTTTCTAGATGTTCCCCCTAAAGATTGCCTGGAGTCCACAACCTTTTCAAGCGCTATGGCCTCATAAACACCACCATCAACAAGCTCGCAAAAAGACCTCATCTCATCAAGGCTCATATCACATAGCCTCTTGCCCTTCTCTATGCAGTAAAGCACCATCTTTCCCACAATCTCATGGGCCCTCCTGAAGGGCACCCCCTTTCTCACCAGGTAATCTGCAAGATCCGTTGCCTCGGTGAAGCCCTCCCCAGCCATTTCTCTCATCCTGCTTTTATTAAAGCGGGCACCCTCAAGCACAAGGTAAACAGCCCTCAAAGCCCCTTTCACGGTATCAACCGTGTCAAAAAGAGGCTCCTTGTCCTCCTGAAGATCCCTGTTGTAGGAAAGGGGAAGCCCCTTTAAGGTAACCAGGAGGGAAACAAGATTTCCCACAACCCTTCCCGCTTTACCCCTTGTCAGCTCTGCCACATCCGGGTTCTTCTTCTGGGGCATTATGCTGCTTCCGGTGCACACCTCATCCGAAAGCTCAACAAAACCAAACTCCGGCGAGCTCCAGAGAACCATCTCCTCGCAGAAACGGGAGAGATTAATCATGAGAATAGCAGAGGCGGCAAGGAACTCCACAATGAAATCCCTACTTGAGACAGTATCCATGGCATTCTTCGTAACACCGGAAAAGCCCAGTCTTTCCGCAACAAACCCCCTGTCAACGGGAAAGTCGGTTCCCGCAAGGGCGCAACTGCCCAAGGGACATTCATCCATGCGCTTTAGACAGTCGTTGAACCTTCCCCTGTCCCTTTCCAGCATCTCGTAATAGGCCAAAAGGTGAAGGGCCAGACTCACGGGCTGTGCATGCTGTAGGTGGGTAAAACCAGGCATTATGGTGTCTATTTCCTCCTTAGCCCTTTTCACAAAAAGCCTCTGCAAGTCCTCAATGAGCGTCATTATCTCCCTTATACTCCGCTTCAGATAGAGCTTAACATCGGTTACCACCTGATCATTTCTGCTTCTTGCGGTGTGGAGCTTCCCTGCCACATCCCCAATCTTTTCTCTAAGTCTGCTTTCAACGTAGGTGTGAATATCTTCGTAAGAGGGATCTATCTCCACACCACTTTCATCTATCTCGCGCTTTATCTCCTTTAGGGCATCTATTATCTTTTTACTTTCCTCTTCTGAAATGATCCTCTGCCTAACGAGCATCTCACAGTGGGCTATGCTTCCCTCAATGTCCTCTGGATAAAGCCTGCTGTCGTAGGATATGGACTCCGTGTACTCCTCCACAAACCTATCTGTACCTTTTTGGAACCTTCCGCCCCAGAGCTTTGCCATCACAGCCTCTCTCTGGACATCTTGATCCTGTCCAGCATAGGTATAAGCTCCTCTGGGTTGTAGGAGCTGGTAATGGCCTGCTCGTAAGATATGAGGCCATCTTTGTAGAGCTGTGCAAGGGACTGATTCATAGTTCTCATGCCATGGTGTATCTGGCCCGCCTGCATCACCGTGTATATCTGATGGATCTTGTTCTCCCTTATGAGATTCCTAACAGCGGGTGTAGGCACAAGCACCTCTGCAGCAAGCACAAGCCCCTTTCCATCTATCCTGGGAAGCAGCTTCTGGGTAATGATACCCTCAAGAACGTGGGAAAGCTGGGCCCTCACCTGATTCTGCTGGTGGGACGGGAAAACATCTATGATCCTGTTTATGGTCTCCACTGCACTGTTGGTGTGAAGGGTGGCAAATGTTAGGTGTCCCGTTTCCGCAACTGTCAGGGCAGCCTGGATACTCTCAAGATCCCTCATCTCTCCTATGAGCACCACATCTGGATCCTGCCTCAAAACATACCTCAAAGCATCTTTAAATGAAGCGGTATCCGAACCCACCTCCCTCTGATTCACGAGGCTCATCTTGTGGCTGTGTATGTACTCTATGGGATCCTCTATGGTTATTATGTGCTTCTCCATGGTGGAGTTAATCACATCTATCATGGCAGCAAGGGTGGTGGACTTTCCGCTTCCCGTGGGTCCCGTTACCAAAACGAGCCCCTTAGGCTTGTTCACAAAGCTCTTCACAACAGGGGGCAATCCCAGCTCGTCCAACGGCATTATCTTGTAGGGAATGCGCCTAAAGGCTCCAGAAACCGAACCCCTCTGCATGAAGACATTGGCCCTGAACCTTGATACACCCCTTATGCCGAAGGAAAAGTCCACCTCGTTTTTCTCTTCAAAGATCTTTTTGTGAAACTCGCTCATCACACTGTAGCAGAGCCTCTGGGTATCAGCAGGAGACAACACGGGCATCCCCTCAAGCTTCTTTAGTCTTCCGCTTATCCTCACCCTTGGAGGATTACCGGCGCTTATGTGAAGATCGGTGGCGTTGAGCTCCACCACCTTCTTAAGGAGCTCCTCCATAGTAACGCTTGCAGCATCAATCATAACAACCTCCTTTAAGAAACGGCCCTCAATACCTCTTCAAGGGTGGTTATACCCCTTTTGGCCTTCAAAATACCGACCTCTTTTAGCTCCTTCATGCCATTGGCCTTTGCCATTTCCCTCAGTTCATCCTCTGAAGCTCCCCTTACTATGGCCTTTCTCATCTCAGGTGTTATCTCCATAACCTCATAAACGGCTATCCTTCCCTTATAGCCCGTATTTCTACACCTTGAACATCCCCTTCCCCTAAAGTATGGACCTTCGTCCTTCTCTATGCCGAGGGCTTCAAAGAGATCCTCTGGAGGCTGATAAACCTCTCTACAGTGAGGGCATATCTTTCTCACCAATCTCTGGGCCACTACCAAAAGCAGGGAAGAGCCCACCAAAAACGGCTCCACACCCATGTCCACCAGTCTGGTTATGGTGGCTGGGGCGTTGTTGGTATGTACTGTAGAAAAGACAAGGTGTCCCGTAAGTGCGGCCTTTATAGCAATATCCGCCGTATCCCTGTCCCTTATCTCTCCCACAAGGATTATATCTGGATCCTGCCTCAAAAAGGCCCTTAGTGCACTGGCAAAGGTCAGCCCCACCGCCTCGTTCACATTCACCTGGTTTATCCCCTCAAAGTTGTACTCAACGGGATCCTCAACGGTCATTATGTTGACCTGAGGGGTGTTGAGAATCTTTAGGGCAGAGTAGAGGGTGGTGGTTTTACCGCTACCTGTAGGTCCTGTGAGAAGTATCATGCCATAGGGCTTTCTTATCATGCGCTCAAACAGCCTCTTCTGATCCTCCTCAAAGCCTAGAAGATCAAGATCCAAAACGAGACTTGATTTGTCCAGAAGCCTCATGACCACTTTTTCACCCATAACTGTGGGAACGGTGGAAACCCTCAGGTCAACCTCTCTATCCTTAACCCTCAGCTTTATCCTTCCATCCTGAGGGATTCTCCTTTCCACTATGTTGAGTCTGGCAAGTATCTTAACCCTAGCCACAATGGCATCCCTCATCTTGGTGGATATGGACATCTGCTCTTCCAGCACCCCGTCTATCCTGAAACGGATCCTCACCCTCTTCTCATAAGGCTCTATGTGTATATCGCTTGCCCCTTTGTTTACCGCCTCTGCCAAAAGGAAGTTGACCAACCTTACAACCGGAGCCTGAAAGGCAAGGTCTTCAACACTGTCCAGGGAAAGAGAGGGAGTCTCTTCCTCCATCACCGCTATATCCGCCGCTTCTCCCTCCCCGCCTACGTCAACCTCCTCCACTATGTCCCTCAGTATCTCGCTCTTTGATAGGCTACCATAAAGGGCCTCTTTGGCCACCTCCACAAACTCCTCGGTGGTTATAACCAGTTTCACATTGTATCCTGTGGCAAACCTGATGTAATCAAGCACAGAAACATCCAAAAGATCCGCAGAAGCCACCCAGATGATCCCCCCTTCCTTCTTAACAGGAACAATGTTGAACATACTGGCTATACGCTCGGGCACATACTTAGCCAGCTCTTTATCAATGTTTTCGGGATCAAGTTCCCCCTCAAACTTGGACATTGTGGCCTTGTACTCGTTGAGGACCCTTTCAAGGGTGTTTCTATCTATAAAGCCCTTCTCAACCAGAATATCACCCAACCTTTTTCCTGTAACCTTCTGTTCCTTGAGAGCAATCTCCAACTGCTCCTCAGTAATTAACTTCCTCCTGAGAAGAAGCTCTCCTATCCTGAGCCTTGAGCGGACCTTCATAGTGCTGAGAATAATTGTAAAGGAGGGATAAAATCAAGAGATGTATGGCGGCGGAGGGAATCGAACCCCCGACCCGGCGCTTATGAGACGCCTGCTCTACCAACTGAGCTACGCCGCCACGGGCATAGAACCTAATAAACTTATACAAAAGACTTGTCAATGGCTTTACTTAAAAGCTGCCAGTATCTTATCCGCCTTCTCAGCCAGATCTATGTCAAACAATGCCACTGTAGGCAAAAGCCAAGAAACCCTAAAGCGGGCATCTCCATCTTTATTCTCACCAAAGTAAGCCAAAGCCACCCTACCAAAACCGGCTTTTTTCTCAATATCTTTAGCCTCTCTCAAAAACCTCCTTGCCACATTGGGAAGCTTATTGAAAGGATACGGCTTACCCTCCTGTCCCCTTTGTTTTACAAATTCCGTAACTATTCCCACATTCCTGAAAGCCTCTATAAGCTGATGGAGCTTGTGCTTCTTAAAGTAGGCTAAAAGCAAAGAAGCGGCTGGCAGTCTAAATATTTCCAAATTGCTGTCCCCTTCCTTCAACTCTCCCACAAGGTAAGCCCTACCTTCCGCCATCTCTATATGAGCAAAAAGCTTTTTATTTTTCGGTATATCCTGAAGCACCTCGCTCACCTCGTAAGTTATTCCATCCTCTTCGTACACATCGCCTTTCTTTCTCTTACCATATTCAGTCACAAAGAAACTCTCTTTTCCGTTCTTTTTACCAAGTATCAGATCAAGCCCCCACCTTTTCAGGCTTTTAAATTTGAACTCTCTCTCCTTCTCTGGATTTCCCAAGGTTTCAAAAACTAAAGTGTTCACAGCCTGAATCTCCCTCAGCTCCACAAGGTTGCTCATCACATACCTCCTTTATATTGTTATGCTAAAATTTTATGAGCGAGTTACTATATAGACCTGACACAGAAAAAGTCAAGAAAAATGGAAGGCTATTCGAAAAATCAGGGAATGGCCTTAAAACTTGGAAGGATGGAAGAAGCAAGAATAAAGTGAGCTGCAGGATACATATTATACAGAACAAATACTACCAGCCCCCATCCTCTAGACTATCTCCTACTTCTCCACCCTGAAATGTGAACCCATTTTGAGCTGTACTATCTCTAATTAGAGAAGGAAGATAGAAATAACTCATATTGGGAAGCTAATCCTTGGCTCTCCCTTAGTCAAGTTTTTTCGAACAGCCTCAGATGTCTCATTAGCAATAACATAGAACGCAGTATTGAATGTCAAATTAACATCTCCTAATTTACTGTTTATTATGTCCTCACAACTTGTTGCTCCAGGAGTGTCGTTTATGATGTAGTAGGCACAGGATAATTCATATAGATCATCATTGTAGTTTTTAATATAAGAAAAATAATAATTGGTAAAAACATTATTATCATTAAATAAATTACATGAGATCTTGGAAAGGTTATATAATGATTTAGGAAATAAATAGTCTATAGAAAAATAA
>JALVZS010000111.1:822-2759 GCA_027022065.1 bacterium | reverse complement strand
CCTGTAAGGGTTGGGGATTTGGTTCCCAAGTGGGAAGGCGCTGAGGAATACACGCCCGTTGAAGCCATCTACAGGGATTTTCTGGGCAATGAATGCTGGATAAGCGCCTTTGGACTGGAGCATGTTAAAGAGTCCATGACCCAGAAAGAGTATGCAAAGCATATCACCCTGGAAACAAAAGAGACTATAGGAAAAATTTTGCAGGATCCAGATTATATCTACCACGACACCAATAAAAACGCCGTGATCTATGTTAAAAAGCTGAAAGGGCTGTTTTACAACCTTGTGGTTGGCATTGACACCTTGAAGATCTTTACTCTCTACCCACGGAAGGATATCTTTAGGTTAGAGAGGTATGAGCTGTTATGGTGGAAAGAAGATACAGACTAAGCTTTACTGATTTTGAGGGTGGCTTTTTCCTTAGAAATGAGTCTCTAAAAAGCACCAAAGAATGCGAAGGTGCCATTGGACTGTGGTCTGAATTTTCGGAAGATGGCGTGTTTCTGAGCATGGAATTTCAGCCCTGCAGCAAAGGATTTGACGAGGAGCTGGAAGAGGACATTGAAACAGCCCGCCGTCTTAACATTTCTGGTCGTTATGATGTGCCAGAGCTTGGTGTTGAGAATGCCACCTTTGTGGAAGTACTTGAGGCTGTCAAGAGGTATTATCAGGCGAAAAGACAGGCTGTTGCAAGGTAGCTCAGTTCTCTTTGTAAAGCCAAGCCAGTAAAAGTAACATGGCAACATCCAAAAGTAGTGCAAGTGCGGTTTGCCACTTGACTGGCTTTGATAGAGTGGATGCCAGTGAGCCTATGTGCAGACCTATGACAACAAAAAGGATTTCTACTATCCTTGTTCTTTTTCTGCTAGCTGTGAGCTTTTCTTCAAGGCGGGTGAATTCGTTGTGTATAGCCTCTTTCACGATTTCCTCCAGCTTCCTGTCCCTGTAAATTTCTTCTACCCTGTCAAGAAGCCCTTGAGATCTCTCCGATATAAGGTTTTGCAGCTCTTCGGTGTAGTATTTAGCACTTGCTTTTTGGAGCCTCTCATAAAGATCCTTATCGCTCTTTTTCAGGTGTTCCAGAAGAAGATCAAACTTAAACCCCTTTGCGATCAGATCCTTAACCTCGGAAAGGGTTTCTTTTATTCCCACTCACTCTTCCTCTTTCAGGAGTTCGTAAAGGGCTGGGTATCTTTCCCTCAAAAGGTTGTCCAAAATTTCTCTGATTTCCCTGTCTTTGTCTATCTGGGAGTGTTTTGCCTCCTCGTTGAAATATTTCTGATCTTCAATGTCAGCGTATGCCTTTTGTGGATGCCTTGAAAGACCTATAAGCACAAGCTGAGCTATTCTGATGAGAGGTTTTATTCTAAGTATGGTTCCTGATGCATTAAAGAGTGTCAGGGGAATTTTGCCTTTGTAGCCTGGATTGACGTATACAGGCGGAATAACAAGCCCAAGCCGTGTGACACTACTTCTTGGGAAAATAATACCCATTGTGTTTTCAGGGAGATTCAGGCGTTCATAGAGGCTTACGTGCACTGTATCACCTGGGCGCAAGATCAATCCTTCATCCTCGTCAAGCTGCTGGCGTATCACACATTCATCAGGAATGGTTTCTCCTACCACATAATCGTTCATGTTGTAGCGATATGCCATGAAGCCAAGCCTCAGATCTATTGACGAAGGCTGGATGAATTCTTCAAAGAAAGGCTGGACAACATCCACGCCGTCCCTGTGTAAGGCTATTATGTCCTTGTCAGACAATGCCCCCTGCTGGACAATAGTTTCTACCATAGGGGCACCTCCACGCTTCCTTTTTGCTTACTATAGCACACCATTTTGCAATATCGCAACTTAGAGCTTTTATCGGCAAGTTGAAGTATTTTCAGCAGCGGCACCTCCTCGGAGGGCGTGGAGGTAGGGAGTTAGGGTAGGAA
>JALVZS010000111.1:0-812 GCA_027022065.1 bacterium | reverse complement strand
CTCTCCTAAAAGCGTCTGCGAATTCGCAGATACTATCGTAGCTTTCACCATACAAGAAGATTACATCATGACCCATGTATGAGAGCCAAGAAAGATCTATTGTAACCAAGTCGTATATATTTAATGGTTGGGATTCCACTGGATATTTGTTATGCGAGGAATCAATTAATTTCATTCTCTCTGTAATTAAAATATGGTCGTTCCAACCATCAGATAATGTAGCATATATTGCATTATATGCCACACTTCTTATAGCCCATACAGCATAGTCTATATCGTTATATGATGATAAAAATTTTGGCACTGGTATTTTTACACGTAGCATAGGTATCTTATCCTCTGTTAAGAGAATATCTAAGCGATACTTGTTTTTTAGTTGCTTTATTTTAGCTTCATCAAAAAACATGGATTTATCTTCCATCCACAGGTTTTTGATTAGTCTAAGTTTAGATAAAACATGCTTTTCAAAGTACGGCTCAAAAAAAAGACCATACCTTAAAATAAAGTGTTTTATACTATCAAGGTGCGGTTCTGTTTTTTCAAGAAGAACGAAGTCCTTGAGCAAATCATTTCTAAGAAAGGGAGGAACCATATCTCTTATATCACCTAAGCTTACGATAAATTTAGGTGCTTCATGTACTTTGCCATCGCTAAGCAAAACATATTTTTCACGAATTATGCCTCTGTCTGTGAACCAAGAAGCTTCTAACTTCATGGTAGTAGTATTTAGCAGGGTACAGCGTGGATTTCAAATTTCTTACTGGCAAACTATATAGTTCCAGTTGACATGTATAACTACTGGGTATATATAG
>JALVZS010000110.1:722-9081 GCA_027022065.1 bacterium | reverse complement strand
ATAAAACTGCGCTTATGAAGTTGAGCAGGGTAAACTGCCTGAAAGGCATACGCATAACACCCAGGGTAAAGGACAGGGCCATCCTCATCCCCACAAGATACCTAGAGAAAAGGGCAATGTAGGAACCGTATCTTCTCACTATCCTTCTGGCCTTCCTGTATCTCACACTTCTGTTGAGTCTCTGAAGCAGGTTCAAGGTGTTGCTGAGCCTTCCCAAAAGGAAGAAGAACTGATCCCCCAGAAATCCCCCCATGCCCCCCACGAGAAGCACCATCCTTATGTCCATCACATCCTGGGAGGCCAAAAAGCCGCTTACAACCATGGTCACCTCGCCCTCAAGGAAGGTGCCAAGAAAAACCCCGATATAGCCCCACTTGGATATTATCTCTTCAAGTCCCTTCATCCTCAGCCAACCACGGTTAGAACAAGCCCCACCGCCAGCGGTATGCTCAGGTTGTCGTCAACAAAGGGAACGGTCTCCACCAAGGCTCCCACAACACCGGAAAGCAGCGCGTGCCAGTAGGACACAAAGAAGGAGCCCCCCATGAAAGTTGTGATGATAAAGGCGAGGCTTCCCTCAAGGCTTAAGGATCTGTTCCATGGAATGGCTATCCTGCCCAGAAACTTTCCCACTATGGTGGAAAAAGCATCTCCATAGGCAAGGGCACAAATGGCACCCTTTGCGGCAAAGGGAGGAAAGAGGATTATAGCCAGACCCACCGAAAGCCCGTAGAGCACCGCTCCTTTTCCAGGAAAGGAGAGGATGTTCTCCTCCCTCTCAAGGGCATTCAAAAAGGGCGTGGCCCACTTTATAGGGCTTACCTTCACATGGTAAAGGGAAAGCCCGGCACCTGCAAGGGAGAGCACAAGTAGTACCCATCCCACAGGCCTTCCCCAGTGGGAGTAGGCGAGAAGTATAAGGGTGCCGTTGACGATGTGGAATATCTGCCTTCTCACTTCCAGGGTATTCAACTTGCCACCTCCCACAAGAACATATAACTTTTTATAAGCCATGGGAAGATTTAAGCTCGTTTCAAGCTACAAGCCCGCAGGGGACCAGCCTAAGGCCATAGAGAAGCTGGTGGAGTGGGCAAAGAAGGGCGTAAAATATATGACTCTAGTTGGGGTAACGGGCTCTGGCAAGACCTTTACCATGGCAAACGTAATAGCGCAGCTCAACAGACCTACCCTCGTCATCTCCCACAACAAAACCCTGGCGGCACAGCTCTACTCGGAGTTCAAGGAGTTCTTCCCGGAGAACGCCGTTGAGTACTTTGTGTCCTACTACGACTACTACCAGCCCGAGGCCTACATCCCACAGAAGGACCTTTACATAGAGAAGGACTGCTCCATAAACGACGAGATTGACAGGATGCGCCATGCGGCAACAAGTGCCCTTTTAGAGAGAAGGGATGTCATCATCGTGGCCACGGTATCCTGTATATACGGGCTGGGATCACCTGAAGCCTACTACGGGATGGTGCTTACCCTGGATGTGGGAGACGAGATAAGCAGGGAAGAGGTTATAAAGAGGCTCACGAAGATACTCTACAAGAGGAACGACTACGACTTCACCAGGGGCACCTTCAGGGTCAAGGGGGATGTGGTTGAGGTTTATCCCAGCCACCTTGAGGATCAGGCCCTGAGGATAGAGTTCTGGGGGGATGAAATAGAGGCATTAAGCCTCATAGACCCCCTAACAGGTGCAGTAATAGAGAATGTGGAGAGATTCACTGTGTATCCCGCCACCCACTACATCTCCACTGAGGAGAGGATGAAAAAGGCCCTGGTATCCATCAGGATGGAGCTTGAGGAGAGGGTGAAGGAGCTCAAGAAGATGGGAAAGCACTTGGAGGCACAGCGCCTCTGGCAGAGAACCATGTTTGACCTGGAGATGATACAGGAAATAGGCTACTGCAAGGGCATAGAGAACTACTCCCGCCACTTCACGGGAAGAAGGCCCGGAGAGCCTCCTCCCACCCTCATAGACTATCTGCCCAAGGACGCCCTCATAATCATAGATGAGTCCCACGTCACCATACCGCAGCTCAGAGGGATGTACGAGGGAGACAGATCAAGAAAGCTCAACCTCATAGAGTACGGATTCAGGCTCCCATCCGCCCTTGACAACAGGCCCTTAACCTTTGAGGAGTTTGAGAGCAAAATCAACCAGGTAATATTCGTGTCCGCCACTCCGGGAGACTACGAGCTGGAGAAGTCAGGTCCCTATGTGGTGGAGCAGATAATAAGGCCCACGGGGCTCATGGACCCCGAGGTGATCGTGAAGCCCGCCAAGAACCAGGTGGAGGATCTTTACTTGGAGATCCGGAAGCGCATTGAGAGGGGAGAAAGGGTGCTTGTAACTACCCTCACTAAGAGGATGGCGGAGGAGCTGACGGACTACCTCATGGATCTCGGCATAAAGGTGGCCTACCTCCACTCAGAGATAGAGACCATTGAGAGGACCAGGATCATAAGGGACTTAAGAAAGGGCGTTTACGATGTCCTCGTGGGAGTCAACCTTCTGAGGGAAGGACTGGACATTCCGGAGGTGTCCCTAGTTGCCATACTGGATGCGGACAAGGAAGGTTTTTTGCGCTCTGAGAGGTCTCTCATACAGACTGCGGGAAGGGCTGCAAGGAATGTGAATGGAACGGTGATTCTCTATGCGGACACCATCACAGGCTCAATGGAAAGGGCCATTAGGGAGATGAGAAGAAGGCGCAGGATACAGGAGGAGTACAACAAAAAGCACGGAATAACCCCACAGAGCATAAAGAAGGCCATAAAAGACATCCTAGACTCCGTCTATGAGAAGGACTACTACACGGTGCCTATTGAGGAGGAGGTGAAGGAGGCATCCCCCTGGGAGATAGAGGAGAAGATCAAAAAGCTGGAGAGGGAGATGAAGAAGGCGGCAGAAGAGCTGGCCTTTGAGAAGGCGGCCATGATAAGGGACGAGATAAAGGCACTTAAAAGGAGGCTGGAGCAGATGCTCTCGGAAAGGACCCCTACATGAAGGCTGGATACTATATGGCTTTTTTCGCTTTAGGAGCCATACTGGGTAGCTTCTTCAACATGCTCATATACAGGCTCCCAAGGAACATCTCTATCGTTGCCCCCAGATCCTTCTGCCCCCACTGCGGGAAGCAACTTAAGTGGTGGCACAACATACCCATAGTTTCGTACCTGCTGCTAGGAGGAAAATGTTATTACTGCAAAAGCCCCATAGGGGTGAGGTATCTCTTAGTGGAGATTATAACTGCACTAACCCTCGTGCTTCTATACGCAAAGTTCGGGCTTACAGAAAAAATGCTCTGGGCAAGCCTGTTCCTGCTTCCACTTATCCCTGCTGCTTTCATAGATCTAGAGCACTACATACTGCCGGATTCTGCAACCATAGGAACCCTTGTCTGGGGACTTATCTCAAGCGTTGGGCATATTTCACCAGTGAGCATTAAGGCGTCCGTCATAGGGGCACTTGTATGCGGCGGTGCCTTTCTGGCTGTGGCCTTCCTTAGCAAAGGTGGTATGGGCCTTGGCGATGTTAAGCTCGCCGCATCCTTCGGGGCGAACTTCGGATTGAAGGTGGGAGTAACCTCGCTGTTCGTCTCTGTGCTTTTAGGGGCCTTGGTGGGTATAGCCTTGATGCTGTTGAGAAAGAAGGGAAGGAAGGATAGAATACCCTTTGGCCCCTTTATGGTGCTTGGAGCGTATGCATGCACATTCTTTGGAAAAGAGCTCGCGAGGCTCTACCTTGGCTTTTAGTTCTTCTTATCACCACAGGTGCAAGATCCGCCGAGATATTTCTGGTAAAGCCTCCCAAGGGCAAAAGCAGGATCGTTTTCACCGCCACAAGAAAGATACCCTACGTGATAAAGCAGGAAGTCCCCGGAAGGTGCACCCTCTACCTGCACGGCGTTAGACTAAGGGCGAGAAAGATAGCCCAGATCCAGGATCCCTACTTCCGCAAGATCGTTCTGATCCCCCAAAGGGGAAGAACCGTGGTAAAGATATATCTCGTGCCAGGCTACATACTCAGGCCCGAGGAGAGCTATCCGCCCTTCAAGCTGGTGCTCGTTCCGGAGAAGGTGAAGCCCCAGGACCTTATCAAAAATATGCTGAAAAAGCTCTACAGAGAGGGAAAGTGTGACAGCTTCATCTACAACTACAACAGACTTCTCACCTCCAGGCTCACCATGAAGGAGCTTGTGGATTTTACCAAGATGCACCTCAACTGCTCCCTGGAGGAGAAGCAGTGGACCCTGGCATTGGCGGATATAGAGCTACTAAGGAAGCTCAATATAAGCGATGAGGAAAAAGAGAGGCTCTGGTTAAAGAAGATAGAGCTACTTCTCAAAGTAAAAAACTACGACGAGGCACTGGCAGAGGGCAAGCTCTTCATAGGAAAGTACAGCGATCCTTTAAGTGATTTAGCCGCAGCCTACATGTCCGAAGCTTTATTGAAGCTTGACAGGGTTGACGATGCCATCCTCCTTCTGAAGAGGGCCATAAAGGCAAGGCCCAACTCTCCCTATAGATACTACCTCTACAGACAACTGGCCAAGGCCTACTACAGAAAGAGGAACTTCCTAGGGGCCTACCTGCCCCTGAAGATCATATACCAGCAGGCCAGAAAGGTGCTTGAGGAGGATCCAGAGGCCCTTTACGACTACGGAAGCTCCGCCTACCGCATTGGGAACCTAGGAGAAGCAAAAAAAATCCTTTTGAGGTGCTTCAACCTCTATCCCACATCGGAAGAGGCAGCCAAGTGCCTCGCGCTTTTGGGAGAGATATACGCGAAAAAGAACAACTGGAAGGTGGCCCTCTGGTTCTACAAGGAGTGCACAAGGCTCTTTCCTCAAACCAAGGCGGCGGCTGTTTCCAAAATAAAGATGGCGGATTACATGGAACGCATCGGAAGGTACAGGGACGCCCTAAACCTCTTCACGGAGGCGGAGATACTCTACCCCAACATGAAGGACATCGTTGAGTATGCCCTTTACAAAAAGGGGCTTATGCTTTTGAGGCTTGGAAGGTATGAGGAGGCGATCCAGACCTTTAAGGACTTCATGCTCAAGGCGCCAAGGAGCAAGTACATACAGCAGGCGGCGAAGTACATTGAGGAGTGCGAGTTCCGCATAGCGGAGAGGAACTTCAAGAAAAAGCGCTGGGAAGAGGCTTTAAAGCTTCTGGCTCAGTTTGCCATGAAGTACCCCCAGAATCCCTTCACGCCCAAAGCTATAAAGCTTGCAGGAGAAGCTCTGGTTAACATCGTTGAGGGAAAGTACTCAAGAAACGACTGCTTCGGTCTGTTGTTCTTCTGGAACAACTACAAAAACTTCTTCCCCAGAAAGGTAAAGAAGGGTATGCCCCTGTACCATGTGGCTTTGTGCATGGTGAAGCAGAATCAGCTTCCTCAAGCGGTATCCCTTATGGAGTGGATCAGAAAAAACATAGGACCCCAATTCCCTGAGTGGATGAAGCTTTTGAAGTTTCTTGCCAACTACTACTTTGACACAGAAAACTACAAAAAGGCCCTGCCCATAGCCATGGATATCATAGGCAACTCTACGGCAGAAGAAACCCCCGTGATACATTTTAAGGCCATGAGGCTCTTTTTCGCCCAGGGAAACTACAGGATGATGAACCACTTGATTGAAAAGATGAAAAGGGAAAACGCACCAGAGAAGTTCCTACTCATGGGCTACCTCTACAGGGTCATATACTTTCTTGAGCAGAAGAACACCTGGGCAGCGGTCAAGTACTTAAGACTCTTTCTAAAATCTCCCCTATCCCTCAGCCTCTACCCAGACAAGTACCAGTACGCCCAGATACTCCTGGCTAGGATACTTTTAAACAGAGGGGAAAAGGACGAGGCATACAGGCTTTACCTCAGGTACATAAACACCTTTGTGCACGGAAAGTACCTTGGCGAGGCCCTATTTATGGCGGGATACCTGAAGCCAAATCCTGTAGGGAGGTACTTCTGGAATAGGTGTATTAGCGAGTTTCCAAAAAGCCGTTGGACCAAGGAAATTACAGCAATATACCTGGTTAGGGAGATAAAGGATGAAGTTGCAAGAGCAGTTTCGGGAAACTCTAGCGCTCAAGGAAGCGCTGAAGCACTTCATTGAGGCAACGGAGGAGCTCAACCGCTCCTATACGGCGCTTAAAGAGGAGGTGAAAAGGTTAAGCGAGGAGCTGAGCCAGCAGAAGAACCTCCTTAAAGCCATTATAGAAAGCATAAACGACGGAGTTATCGCCATAAACAGGGAAGAAACGGTTATAGCCTCCAACCAGAAGGCAAAGGAGCTTTTCGGGATTGAGGACGGCAAAAAGATCCACACCTTTCTGCCCAATCTGGAAGGAGAGCTGGAGTTCTACACCATAGACGGAGAGAGAAAGGTGGTGAAGGTAAGCAACTTCCCCCTAAAGCAGGACGGAAAGGAGATAGGCAAGGTCGTGGTTTTAAGGGACATAACCAGGGAAAGGGAGCTGGAAGAGGAGAACAAAAGAAAGGAGAGGCTGTCGGCCATGGGAGAGATGGCGGTAACCATAGCCCACGAGATAAGGAATCCCTTAGGATCCATTGAGCTTTTCGCAGGGCTAATAAGGAAAGAGGGAGACCCCGAGGTAAAAAGGTGGGCGGAGAGCATAACCAAGGTGGTCAAAAGCATAAACAACCTCATATCCAACATGCTCATCTTCACAAGGCCCCTCCATGTTGAGAAGGAGCTTTTGGAGCTGAAGGAGGTAGTAGAAGAGTGTGCCGAGGCGGCAACCCATGCCTTGAGGGAAAAGGGCATAGAGCTTGAGATAAAAGGAAAAGCGATAAGGGCCTGGGCAGATAGAGAGCTGCTGAAGCAAGCCATCTTAAATCTTCTCATAAATGCCATTCAGGCCATAGAGGATAGAGGAAGCATCACTGTGGAGGTAGGGGAGAGGGAAAATGAGGCCTTTATATCCGTAACGGACACGGGCTGTGGCATACCCAAGGAGGTGCAAAAGAAGGTGTTTGATCCCTTTTTCAGCACAAAGAAAAGAGGAACAGGATTGGGCCTTGCCATCGTTCACAGAATCGTTGAGGCCCACCATGGCAGAATCACGCTCTCTAGCGTTCCGGGGCGAACAACCTTCACCATATACCTGCCCAAGGATGGAGAGGATAGTCCACGCCATAGTCCTTGAAAAGGAAACACTCTTTGACGGCTCCCAGAGGATATACGCCTTCAGCCTTGAGGAAGGAAAGCTCCTCATCCACTTGAACTCCAAAAGGCCGCTGCCGGAGCCTGCCCTCTACTCTTTTGTTCTGAACTTCAAAAGCTTAGGGATAGCAACCTGTAATGAGTACGAGCTAGTTGAAACCTTTCCTCAGGAGGCCCTGTTTCTTCACCTCTACGCACTTCCCGTATTCCGCTACTTCCCCCTCGCAGAGCCATCAAGATTTGTTTTTGGCAGATACCTGCACTCACTAAGGAAGTGCACTAGTCTGGAAATTGCGAAGTTTTATTTAACCTGGTTCTTGGCAGGGGTACTCTTCAAGGAAGGTCTAATGCCCAAAGGTGAATCAGTAATGGGCTTTATCTTCTCAAAGAAGTGCCATAATCTCAAAGAGATGTGGAAGCTCGTAAAAAGGGGTTTGAGAGAAATTGAGGGTAAAGGTTAAGCTAGTAACAAAGGACAAGGAGCTGCTCCCGGAGTACATGAGCGAGGGGGCATCTGGCTTTGACTTGAAGGCAGCCATTGAAAAGCCCCTAATCATAGAGCCAGGTAGCTGGGCCTTAATACCGACAGGTGTTGCCTTTGAGATTCCAGAAGGCTTTGAGATACAGATAAGACCGAGAAGCGGCCTTGCAAACCAGGGTGTAACTGTTCTAAACGCCCCAGGCACCGTGGATGCAGACTACAGAGGGGAGGTTAAGGTCATCCTCATAAACCTCTCGCCCAGACCCTTAACTGTAAAGCCCAAACAGCGCATAGCCCAAGGAGTGCTCTGCAGAGTTTACAAAGCAGACTTTATAGAGGCCCCTCTATCCCCCACAAAAAGAGGAGAGGGAGGCTTTGGCTCCACAGGTTGTTAGAAAAGATACCTTAAAGAGAGACCCATATTGAATTTCTTATAGTTGGTGGTTTTGGAGTACTCAAGGAGGCATCCTAGCAAAAGGTTCTTCGCGAAAAAGCGCTCAGCTACCAGCTTAAGATCGTATCCTAAGCCTAAGAACCTTTCTCCCCTGTAATCTCCCGCACCCTCAACATGATGAAGCGGATACTTAGGCGCATCCCTTGTCTGGTAGTACAAAGCTCCAACTGATGCCCCCAAGTTCAGCCGATAGCTTCTGCAGACCCTCTTCTCAAA
>JALVZS010000110.1:0-712 GCA_027022065.1 bacterium | reverse complement strand
TCCCACAAAGGGCCCTCCCATGAGAAACCACTTGGGACTGAAGTAGCCACCATGGCCAAAGGTGAAAAAGTCAGAGTTCCTCTCAAAGTGCTTAAAGACCCCAAAAAGACCAAAGGAAAGATGCCCCCCATGCAAAGGCACGGTTTTCCCAATAGAGGAGGAGAGTTTAAAAGACCTGTTGTGCCATACATTCCAGCCCCTGTACTCATCGTATCCCGCTTCCAAGGAAAGCCAGAGATTTCTGGGAAAAGAAAAAGAGAGGCCTCCCTTTGCCCCTGTTTTTACCACCCTGCCCCACTTCTTGCCACTGTAGGGATCCCTCTGACCTACATAGGAGAGAATGCTCTCCTCCACAGGTTTTCTGTGAAGCTCAAGGTTCCAAAATCCCCTTTTAAGCTCAAGGGAAAAAGTAAGCGTTGGAGATACAGGCCCTCCCCATGGGGTAGTGCCCAAGCTTAAGCTATACTCAAAAGGGCGGATCTTTCCCTTTACAGAAACCTGCGGAGTTGTTACCCACAAATCCGTTTCCAAATGGTGCTTTTGAGACACATGCTTATAGTAACTTCCCGCATAGGGATGGGAGGAAATGTTGCTTCCAGCGTAAAGCCTTTTGGTTGTAAAAGAGAGGGTCAAAAGGGCATTCTTTAAAGGTATGTTTAAAGAAACGGGATATACGAGCTCATTGAGCTCTGAAAACCCCTCATCTCCGCTT
>JALVZS010000109.1 GCA_027022065.1 bacterium | reverse complement strand
GCCGAGGAGGACAGAAGAAGAAAAGAGGAGATAGAACTTCGCAACCAGCTTGACGGTCTTGTTTACAGCGTGGAGAAAACCCTCAACGAGAACAGAGAAAAGATTCCTGTGTCCGATATCAAGGAGATTGAGGAGGCTCTGGCTGACGCCAAGAAGGTGCTTGAGGAGAAGCGCGGTATAGACGAGATAAAGAGGGCCATAGAGAGGGTTACCCAGGCCTCCCATAGGATCGCCCAGTACCTCTATCAGCAGGCTGCAAGCGCCGCAGGTGGCGCAACCGGTAGTACTGGCAGTGCCAGCGGTGCTTCTGGTGCATCCTCCACATCGGGAAGCTCCGGCGAGGGGGAAGTCATAGACGCCGACTTTGAGGAGAAAAAGTAAGGGGAGGGGGATAGACCCTCCCTCCCCCTTTTCTAAAGGGGGAGAGCTATGACAGCCAAAAGAGACTACTACGAGATTCTTGGTGTGCCCAGAAATGCCACACAGGAGGAGATAAAGAGAGCCTACAGGCGTCTTGCGAGAAAGTACCATCCCGATCTCAATCCTGGAAACAAGGAAGCGGAGGAGAAGTTTAAAGAGATAACCGAGGCATATGAAGTGCTTTCCGATCCGGAAAAGAGGAAGCTTTACGATCAGTTTGGACATGCTGCTTTTAGCCAGGGAGCTGGTGCGGGTGCCGGTGCATCGGGTTTTTCCGGTTTTCAGGATTTTTCCACGGGCGGCTTCAGGGTGCACTTTGGCAACTTTGACTTCAGCTTTGGCGACATAGGGGACATATTTGAAAAGTTCTTCGGAAGTGATTTTGGCTTTGGAAAGAGAACCTACGCAGGTCCCCAGAAGGGACGTGATATAGAATACACCTTTGAGCTTTCCCTTGAGGATGCCTATAAAGGGCTTTTTGCGGATATAACCGTCAACAGAGGCGGTGTGCCGGAAACCATCAGGGTGAGAATCCCTCCCGGTGTGGACAACGGCACAAGAGTGAGGGTTGCAGGCAAGGGAGAGCCCGGCATTGCAGGCGGTCCACCGGGAGACCTTTACATAATCACAAAGGTACGTCCCCATCCCTTTTTTGAAAGAAAAGGGGACAACCTCTACTGCAAGGTGCCCATAACCTTCTGGGAGGCGGCTTTGGGAGCCGAAATAGAGGTGCCCACCTTAGACGGCAGGGTTAAGGTAAGGGTGCCTCCTGGAACCAGTTGCGGTCAGAAGTTGAGGCTCAGGGGCAAGGGTATGCCAAGGCTCAGAGGAGGCGGATACGGGGATCTATTCGTGGAGGTGCAGGTGGTGGTTCCCAAGAACTTGGATGGTGCAAGCATCCAGATGCTAAGAGAAATTGCCCAGCGCAATCCCATGGATCCCAGAAGGGAGATACTGCAGAGGTTCGGGAGGTAAGCCATGAAGAAGGGAAACCAAGACAAAAAGAAGCCCCTTTACCAGATAAGTGCCGTTGCGAGGATGCTTGGAGTCCACCCTCAGACCTTGAGGCTATACGAGAGGGAGGGGCTTATAAAGCCCGCAAGAAGTGAGGGAAATACGAGGCTCTATTCCGACGAGGATGTGGAGCGCCTGAGAACCATAGTGAGCCTTACCAGGGATCTCGGCGTGAACCTTGCAGGCGTGGAGATAATCCTGCGCATGAAGGAGCAGATAGAAGAGCTGCAAGCGGAGATTGAAAAGCTCACCGAACTGTTAAAGCGCTACATGGAGATAGAGGTGAGGCGCATGCAACAGCCGGGTCTTGTGAAGGTGCCTGTTAGCAAACTCGTTAAGATTGAGATCGTTGATGAAGGAGGTGATGCTTAAATGATTTCCTTAGATAGATTCACCATAAAGGCTCAGGAAGCCATTGCCAAGGCAAGGGAGATAGCCTCAAGCAGGGAGCATCAGCAGCTTGAGCCGGAGCACTTGCTTTACGCCCTTATAGATCAGGAGGGACCCGTTAGTGAGATACTGCAAAAGTGCGGCGTGGATGTAAGACTCCTGAAGGGGAGGCTTGAGGATACATTCTCCAAGTTTCCCAAGGTTTCTGGAGTTGGAGACATATACCTTTCTTCCAAGCTCAACAAAGTGTTTGAGGAGGCAAACAATTTAGCAAAAGAGCTGAAGGACTCCTACATAAGCACAGAACATCTATTGCTTGCCATTGCCAAAGAGCCCGGCTCCTACGCCCACGATATCCTTAAGTCTATGGGGGCAGGCTTTGAGGAGCTTCTTAAAGCCCTTTCCGAGGTGAGGGGTCCCCACAGGGTTACCGATCAGACGGCAGAGGAGAGGTATCAGGCGCTCAAAAAATACTGCGTTGACCTTACAGAGCTTGCAAGACAGGGCAAGCTTGATCCTGTCATAGGCAGGGACGAGGAGATAAGGAGGGTCATTCAGATCCTTTCAAGACGCAGGAAGAACAATCCCTGTTTAATAGGCGATGCGGGAGTTGGAAAAACGGCCATCGTTGAGGGGCTTGCCCAAAGAATCGCCAAGGGGGATGTTCCCACCACCTTGAAGGACAAGAGCATCCTTGCCCTTGACATGGGGGCCCTTCTTGCAGGCGCCAAGTTCAGGGGCGAGTTTGAGGAGAGACTGAAAGCGGTTATCAAGGAGATACAGGAGAAGGAGGGCAAGATTATCCTCTTTATAGACGAGATCCACACCCTCGTTGGAGCTGGAAGGGCTGAAGGTGCAATGGATGCTGCAAACATCTTAAAGCCTGCCCTTGCAAGGGGAGAGCTTCACTGCATAGGCGCCACCACCGTGGACGAATACAGAAAGTATATTGAAAAGGACCCCGCCCTTGAAAGGAGGTTCCAGCCCGTTTACGTTTCCGAGCCCTCTGTGGAGGAGACCGTATCCATCTTGAGAGGGTTAAAGGAGCGCTACGAGATACATCACGGCGTAAGGATCTCTGATTCTGCCATAATAGCGGCGGCGTATCTTTCTGCGAGATACATCCCTGACAGGCGCCTTCCCGACAAGGCGGTGGACCTCATAGATGAGGCTGCGGCGAAGCTCAGAATGGAGATAGACAGCATGCCCTCCGAGCTTGACGATATAGCGAGAAAGATGAGACAGCTTGAGATAGAAAGGGAGGTTTTGAAGCTTGAGGGCAAATCCAACGAGGAGCTGGAGGTTATAGAGAAGAAGATTGCCCAGCTTAAAGAGGAGTTTGACGAGCTAAAAGCCCACTGGCTTGCTGAAAAAGAGGCTATACAGAGGGTGCGCCAGCTAAAGGAGCAGATCAATCAGGCACAGCACGAGCTTGAGCTTGCGGAAAGGCAGGGTGATTTGGAAAAGGCAGCGAGAATCAAATACGATGTGCTCATGCGCTTAAATAGGGAGCTTGAGGAAGCCAACAAAAGGCTATCCGAGATACAGAGCAAGAGGAAGCTTCTCAAGGAGGTGGTGGAGGACGAGGATATCGCCGAAATCATCTCCAAATGGACGGGCATTCCCGTTCACAAGCTGCTTGAGGAGGAGGCTCAAAAGCTTTTGAGAATGGAAGAGGAACTGCACAAACGCGTTATAGGACAGGATGTGGCGGTAAGAGCCGTTTCCGAGACAATAAGGCGTGCAAGAGCAGGACTTTCCGATCCCAACAGGCCCCTTGGCTCCTTCCTATTCTTAGGTCCCACAGGTGTTGGAAAGACGGAGCTTGCAAAGGCTCTTGCGGAGTTTCTCTTTGATGATGAAAACGCCATGGTGAGAATAGATATGTCTGAATACATGGAGAGGCACTCCGTCTCTCGCCTCATAGGTGCTCCTCCGGGATACGTGGGGTATGAGGAGGGCGGACAGCTTACCGAGGCTGTTAGACGCCGTCCCTATTCCGTGGTTCTCTTAGACGAGATAGAGAAGGCGCATCCTGAGGTGTTCAATATACTTTTGCAGATCCTTGAAGACGGAAGGCTCACTGACTCCAAGGGCAACACAGTCAGCTTCAAAAACACCGTGATAATCATGACCTCCAACATAGGAAGCGAGTTCATCACGCCGCCTCCTGCCGACTTTGGAACGCCGGAATACGAGAGATACTACAACGAGATGAAGGAAAAGGTGCTAAACGCCTTAAGAGCCTACTTCAAGCCCGAGTTCCTCAACAGGATTGACGAAATCATTGTCTTCCACTCCCTTGGCAAGGAGCATGTCAAGAGGATTGCCGATCTCATGCTGGGCAGGGTTGCTAAAAGGCTCACCGAGAAGAAGATTGAGCTTACCTGGGAGGAAAGCGCCAAAGAGTATCTTGCTGAGGTGGGCTTTGACAGCATGTATGGTGCAAGACCGCTTAGAAGGACCATACAGAGGCTTGTGGAGAATCCTCTTGCAGAGATGATTTTAAGAGGCGATGTGAAACCCGGCGACAGGATAGTGCTTTCCTCTGATGGAGATGGTATAATCTTCAAAAATGCTGAGCAAACCCTGAAGAAGGTGGCGTGATGGAAAAGGAAAAAGAAATCCTTATGGAAAAAGACGTGTTTGAAGATAGAGAGGCTGTGGATCTGGACGATGCCGAGGTGGAGGACCTCTTAGACAGCTTTGAGGTCCCCGCCACCGAGGAAGGACTTTCTGCATACTTAAAGCGCATAAGCTCCTATCCCGTGCTTTCCAGAGAGGAAGAAATAGAGCTGGCGAGGAGAGCCAGGGCTGGAGACAAAGAGGCCTTTAGAAAGCTTGTGGAGTCCAATCTGCGCTTTGTGGTTTCCGTTGCCTCAAAGTACAAGGGCTACGGCGTTCCCCTCATGGACCTCATAAACGAGGGCAACCTTGGTCTGATCCAGGCTGCTAAGCGCTTTGATCCCGATAGAGGCGTGCGCTTCATATCCTACGCCGTGTGGTGGATAAAGCAGGCCATTATGCAGGCTCTGGCGGAGCAATCCGGTGTGGTTAAGCTTCCGCTGAAGCAGGCCTCTGTACTTTTAAAGATAAGAAACACCTATGAGGAACTTTTGCAGCGCCTGGGCAGAGAGCCAACCACTGAGGAAATAGCGGCGGAACTGGACATGGAGCCCGAAGATGTGGAAGACATTTTAAGGGTTGCGAGGATCCACCTTTCCCTTGAGGCTCCCATAAATAAAGATGAGGAAGACACCACATTTCTTGACCTCATGGAAGCCACCACTCCATCTGCCGAGGAGGAGGCTATAAAAAGCGCCCTTGCAGAGCACATAGAGGAGATGCTTTCCCAGTTAAAGCCCAGAGAAGCATTCATCATTCGTTGCCGCTTTGGAATGGGCGTGGATCACCCCATGACCCTTGAGGAGATAGGAAAGATACTGGGAGTAAGCAGGGAGCGCGTGCGCCAGATAGAGGCAAGGGCTTTACAGAAGCTGAAGAAGCTTGCTACGGCCAAAAAGCTGGAAGACTACCTGAACTAGGTGCTTGCTTATGCCCAAGCTTGTAGTAGGAGATTTTCCCTCTGCCTTTCATGGACTGGTAGAAATTAGAAAAATAAAAAAGAAATTCCTTCCCCGCTTAATATCCCTTGAGCTTCAGGATAGATCTGACATTCCTCAGCCCTTTGCCTTTGGCTACAGGATTTACGAGGAAAAAGAAACGGACTATGTGGTTTCCATAAGCGTTGTTAAAAAGGATGAGCTTGAAAAGCTTTTGTCAGAACATCCCGACGCGGAGTGTGTAGTAACCAAAGAGGTTGCATTTGCCGCTTCCCTTTTTGGTAAAGTTCCCGAGGATGAGCCTTACTGGTGCATGATACCCGAAGAGGGAAGCATAAGGCTCTTTCTCGTTCACAAAAGGTGCCTGGTTTATTCAACTGTTATTCCCCTTTATTCTGAAGAGCTTTCAGAAGCGGATCTGGAGATGATAAACAGCGCTTTGAGATACGCCTACAATGTGGTGGGTTCTTTCCCCGATAGGTGCTTTGTTACCAGAGAGAAGCTGGATCTCTTTAAGGATAAGGATTTAGCTGTAACCTTTGAAGGAGTGGACTTTGAGGAACCACCACTTGAGCTTGTTCAAGACTACAATTTGCTTCCAAGGGACATACTTGCCGAAAAGAGGGCCCAGAGGCTTGTAAGGTTTGTCAACTACGCTGTGCTTGCCTGTCTATTGTTGAGCCTTTCTGCTTCTGCTTTTCAGCTTTACAGGATCTATAGTTTGAAAAGAAAAATTAAAGTCTACAGCAAAACGCTGGATGAGGAATACCGCATCTACTCAGAGCTTGTGAAGATGAGAGAGCGCGTCAAGAAACTGCAGGCCCTTTACAAGGAGAGAAACTCCAAACTTAAATCCTTTTACTGTGTGACCACTGCTTACAGCCTTTATAACTACTTAAAGGGTATTTCCTTTGTTAAGCTCAATACCTTATCCTTTAGCAACGGCATGATAAGCGTGTCGGGGAGAATCTCAAATACTAAAAACAGCTCTGAGGCTTTCCTAAATTTTCTTTATATGTTAGAATCTCTAAAAAATCAGGGTATATCTGTAGTAAACAGAAGCTTTGACAGCAAAGGGAGCTTTTCCTTTGTTATAAAATGTCAAAGTTGAAGCTGAATTATAAAACCTTGTTTCCTTTTGCTGTGGCAGCACTTTTGGGGCTGTCTTCCTATGGGTGTTGGTGCCTTTCCAAGCAGGTTGGATGTCTTGAAAGGAACCTTGCCGTTTATGAGCAGGCGATTTCCAAGTTACCCAAAATAAAGGCCGAATATGAAAGACTCAGCAGCATACTGGCTGGGTTTTCTTACAATGCTTCTTTAAGCAAAAAGGACGCCTATGAACTTATGCTGCGCCTGCGGGATTTTATTAAGCAACAAAAGTATGTGTCCAGGGTCAGTGTGTCTCCGCCTTTGGTGTATCCTGGTATCGTTCCTTCTTACTCTGTAAATGTTGAACTTTCCAAGCCGAGTTGGTCCAGTATTGCTGATATACTAAACTATGCACTTTCTTTTTCCACAAATGTTATTCCCTCTTTGAAGGGCTTAACAGTTTCGTCAGACAGGGCTGTCTTGGCGTTCAGCACAGAACTGGAGGTTTCTAAGTGAAGCCCTTTTACAAGGTGCTTCTCTATCCTTTTGCTGCTTTTTTGTTCTTTTTTATGCTTACTGTTATACACAAGCCCAAATGTGTGATTTCTTCTAAAGCCCTTGCCCTTTCAAGCTATGTGTATGAAAACTGGGAGCCTATAAAGCGTGTGAAGCCTCTTCACTTCAGCTTTGAGGAAACCGTCCTAGGAGAAAACATGACTGAGAACAAGACTGATGTAGCCTCTCTTATTGAAAAGCTACACTTCAGTGTTATAAAAGGTGAGAAGGAATACCTGTCTGTCGGCAGCTTCTTCATAGAAAAGGGAAAAGAGCTAAACGGCATAAAGTTTTTGGGAGTTGAAGATGATCAGGCCGTCATTGAGATCCAGGGCAAGATATACCGTGTTCATATTTAGTATGCTCCTGCTTTTCGGCTGTGCAAACCAGAAGTCCCAGGTGAAAAACAAAGAAGTAACTTTTCCTAAAGTTAATCAAAACAAAATTTCTTTAAAACCTTTGGAAAGGCCTCTTTTGAGGGCTGATTTTTCTACACTCGCAAAGAAAGAACACAGAAAATTTGATCTTGTGCTAAGAAAAGCTCCTTTAGGAGAGGTGTTGAGAACGCTGCTAAGGGAGAGGGGCTATAACCTGGTATTTGGCAAAGATGTGCCTGTTGATGAGCCTGTTACAGTTGAGCTGAGAAAGGTTACACTTTTTCAAGCACTTGATGTGCTTTCCAAGTCCCTGGGGTTTGTTTATGTGGTTGACGGGAACACTGTATGGATAATGAGGGGGGATATAGGAACGGAAATATTTAAGCTGGGGTTGCTGAACATTTCCAGAGGGATGCAGGTGTCAAGTAGCATTTCCTCTGGAACAACAGGTACGGAAGAAGGAGCATCTTCTGGAAGCTTTTCTGTTCAGGTGTTTGCGGCTAATAAGCTTTCTGTGTGGAACGATGTAGGTTGTAACATTTGTAGTTTGATAGGTCTTACTTGTAGTAAATCTACAGGTGGATTGGGTAGCGTTGTAGAGCTTTGCTCTTCTGGTAAGAAATTTGTGGCTATAAATAGGAGCACTGGTCATGTTATAGTTACTGCTGAGAAAATAGAGTTAAAGAGGGTGGAAGAATATATAAAGTCGGTTAAAGCATCATTGGATAAACAGGTTGTTTTAGATGTCAAGATCGCAGAAGTGGAATTAAAGAAAGGCTTGCAAATAGGGATTGATTGGCAGAAGGTATTTAACAATGTGTTTAGAAGCAAATATTCTGTTACCTTTCACCAGCTTTCTCAGCCTACTAGTGAAATTTCGCCTGTTACTCCTTATTTTACCATGACCGTTTCTTCATCCATCACTGCGAGGGATCCGTTTAATATGGTTGTGAGGGCTCTTGAACAGTACGGAACTGTTAATGTCATATCTTCTCCCAGATTGGCTGTGGTAAACAATCAGGGGGCTGTAATAAAGGTCGGTGAGGATATGAGGTTTGTGACTGACGTTTCCAGCACTACCAATACAGAAACTAATACTATAGGGTGTGACGTTGACACAGAGACCTTTTTCGTGGGGGTTTCTCTATCTCTTGTTCCATATGTGGATGAAAAAGGCGTAATAACCATATATGTGCATCCTAATGTTACTGAATTGAAGGATGTGAGGACCTTTAGAAGTGAATGTGGGGATGTGCCCGTGGAAGAACCGGAGTTTTACGTTAGAGAAATGGACACGGTAGTCAAGCTCATGGATGGTGAAACCCTTATAATAGGAGGACTTATAGAAAGGAGAAATTCTACCACAAAATACAAAACTCCCTTGTTTTCTGATATACCATTGGTAGGCAATTTATTTACAAGGCATGAGAAAACTTCTGGGAGAACAGAACTTTTTGTTTTTATTACACCCCATGTTATATACAACCCCTATGCCCCAAAAGCCAGTATAGGAAGCTATGTAAACGCCGACATAGTGGGAACCAGATGATAATAACCAGATACTTTGAGGCGCTGAACCTAAAACGTAACCCTTTTTCTCTAACGCCAGATCCTGACTTGTTCTTTCTTATGTCATCCCACGCCGAGGCTATAGACACTATATTTTTTGCCTATGAC
>JALVZS010000108.1:6110-9124 GCA_027022065.1 bacterium | reverse complement strand
TTATGAGAAGCTCTGGCAGGCCTTTGCGGTGCTGCTTCCTGTGAAAAGCGTGGGGGTTATGGGGGATGAGAGAACCTATGAGTATGTGGTTGCGGTAAGGGCTGTGGAGAGCGTTGACGGGATGACGGCAGACTGGGCGAGGCTTCCCTATGATCTACTTCAGCGCATCTCCAACCGCATAATCAACGAAGTAGATGGAGTAAACAGGGTGGTTTACGATATATCCTCAAAGCCTCCCAGCACTATTGAGTGGGAGTAGCCCTTTTCAGTACAGCAATCGCCTCTATATGAAAGGTCTGCGGGAACATGTCTATAGGTATCATAGTTTCAATCTCGTAGCCGTTAATCCTGGAAAGGTCCTTTGCCAGTGTGGTAGGATTGCAGGAAACATAGATCACCCTTTGGGGCTTCTTTTCATTTATCCACTGGATTATCTGAATTGAACATCCCTCCCTCGGGGGATCTAAAAGGACGATATCAAAGCGTTCTTCAAGGGACGATATGAATCTGGAGCATTCTGCTTCAATTACCTTTACATTGTTAAGCTGGTTTTCTGCGGCGCTTTCCCTAAGCAACTGGCAAGAGGTAGGATTCATCTCTACTGCCGTTATCTCTTTTGCCTTGGAGGCAACAGGCAATGTAAAGGTTCCGCAGCCGCTGTACAGCTCCAGAACCCTTGCTCCCTCTTCCACCCTTTTTACTACCTCTTCCACCAGCCTTTCTGTTAAAAAGCGGTTGTTCTGGAAGAAACTGTTGTAGGTGTACTTTATCCGTTTCCCCATAAGTGTTTCTAAAAGAAATCTTCTTCCAAGCTGGCTCCTCTTTGTACTGTACCTTATGAGTACTCCAGCTTCCTTCTGCGTTTTTTCCTCTATACTGTGCAGTATGCTATGTATATCCCTTATCTTTTTGCTGGCGTTCATGGAGACAAGAACGGTATTTTCGTCCTTGTCGCTTCCCATCCATATCTCGGTGGCGTTTCTCAAAACGCTCTGGTATTTGTAGAGCTCAAGAAGGGCGCTGTTCAGTGCCTCTGTTAGCAAAAGGCACCTTCCAATGGGGATCACTTTTATGCCTCTGAAGGATTTAAATCCTATAAGTTTTCTTTCTACATAAAGCTTAGCCCTTCTTCTGTATCCGAAGGGATAGGAGGGGATTATCTCTTCTATGTTTACCTTCCTTTTTAACTGCTTTGTGAGCTCCCTTTCCAGTATTTGCCTTTTCTGCCTCAGTTGCTCTTCGTAGTTAACATGTAGCCACTGACATGAGCCGCATAGGCCAAAGTGGGGACATGAAGGCTCTACTCTGTAAGGAGAAGGCTCCAGGATCTCAACAACCTTTGCAAAGGCAAAGTCTTTTCTTTCTTCAACGATTCTTACCTTTACCTTTTCCTGAGGGGCAGTGTAGGGAATGAAGAGTACCCTGCCCTCTGGGGCCCTTGCAAGCCCGTATCCGTTGTAAACGAGCTTTTCCACCTTTACTATCACGGTGCATTTTCCATTAGATGCGCTATTTTTATTCCAGAGAGAACAGCCTTTCTGATGGATTGGTAAAGCTGTGGGCATTTCTTGGGTTGCTTTAAGCAGAGCCTTTTTGCACTTTCCGTATAGATTTTCAGCCCCTCCCATAGATCTGGAATTGCCTGTGCAAGGTGGTATTCCTTGGCGGTTTTTAATGCTTCGTTAATTTTTTCAATGTAAGAAGGTTCAGCCTGTTTTGTAGGAGCTTTTGTCACCTTTTGAGCACCACATCCTAGGAGCGTAAGGACAGCTATTAATGCCACAACTTTCTTCATTTTTTAGGCAACACAACTTTTATGAAGAGTTCGTCAAGCTGTTTCTTGGAGACTTCTGAAGGTGCTCCTGTCATGAGGCACTGTGCCTTTTGGGTTTTGGGGAACGGGATGACGTCCCTTATGGAGTTGGATTTTGTGATTATGGCCATTATCCTGTCAAATCCAAGGGCCAGTCCTCCGTGTGGAGGAGCGCCGTATCTTAAGGCTTCCAGTAGGAACCCGAACTTAAGCTGGGCTTCCTCATCGGAGATACCCAGTAGCTTAAATATTTTCTGCTGCACATCGCTTCTGTGGATCCTGATGCTACCGCCTCCTATTTCTTGTCCGTTTAGCACCACATCGTAGGCCTTTGCCCTGACCTTGAGGGGGTCTGTGTCAAGAAGCTCAAGATCCTCGTCCATGGGGGAGGTGAAGGGATGGTGAACTGCCACATAGCGCTTCTCATCCTCATCCCACTCAAGGAGTGGAAAGTCTATTACCCATAGGAAAGAGTACTTGTTTTCGTCAATGAGATTTAGCTTTTTACCTAGATACAGCCTTATCTGTCCAAGTATCTCGCAGGCTTTTTCCCACTCTTCTGCTACTATGAGGATAACATCTTTTTCTTTTGCATCCAGCTTATCCAAAAGGTTCTGAATCTCCGCTTCGCTGAGGAACTTGGCTACCGGAGACTGGAGCTTTCCACCCTCTTGGACCCGCATCCAAACAAGGCCAGAGGCACCAAGCTTAACAGCCATATTGGCCAAATCATCAAGATCCTTTCTTGATAGCTTCTCTGAGCCTTCTGGTACCTTTAGTGCTTTGAGGGTTTTTCCTTCATCAAGGGCTGTCTTGAAGACCTTGAACGCCGTATTCTTGAAAACCTCGTCCACCGTGTCCATCTCTAGACCGAACCTTAGATCAGGCTTGTCGCTTCCGTATTTGTCCATTGCCTCTCTGTATGAAATAGCCTTGAAAGGAGTTTCTATGTCCACATCAATCACCTTGAAGATGGCCTTTAGTATTCCCTCCGTAGCTCTCATGACATCTTCCCTTTCCACAAAGGCCATCTCAAGGTCTATCTGGGTGAACTCCGGTTGCCTGTCTGCCCTTAGATCTTCATCCCTGAAGCACTTAACTATCTGGAAGTACCTGTCGTATCCCGAGATCATAAAGATCTGCTTGAATAGTTGGGGTGACTGTGGAAGGGCGTAGAACTTTCCAGGATTCAACCTGCTTG
>JALVZS010000108.1:0-6100 GCA_027022065.1 bacterium | reverse complement strand
TTTGTGAGGAAGGGAGTTTCAAGCTCAAGGAAGCCTTCACTGTCTAAATAACGCCTCACCGCTTGGGCAACCTTGTGGCGCAGTATGAGTTTCTTTTGCATCTCTGGCCTTCTGAGATCCAGGAATCTGTATCTTAAACGGACCTCCTCGCTTACCTCTATGTCGTCTTCAATCCTGAAGGGAGGAGGTTCCGAGGTATTTAGCAACTCAATACTCTTTCCCACAACCTCAACCATCCCTGTTTTCAGCTTGGGATTCTCTGTACCTTCTGGGCGCCTTCTCACTATACCCTTCACCCTTATTACATATTCGGGCTTCATCTTCTTTGCTACAGCATGGGCCTTGGGGTCTGTTTGGGGGTCAAATACCACCTGCACCAGCCCTTCTCTGTCCCTGAGATCTATGAATGTGAGACCGCCGTGGTCTCTGTTTCTGTGCACCCAGCCTTCAAGCACCACCTCTTTTCCTATAAGCTCCTCACTTACCTCTCCACAGTAGCAGGTCCTTCTCATGGATTCTCCTCCACAAGTCTTAAAAAGTTTTCCACACTAGGCTCCATTTCAAACTGATTCTTATCCTTCATATTCCTTACAGTAACCTTTCCCTTTTTAAGCTCGTCTTCTCCCACCATTACTGTGTATTTTGCTCCAAGTTTATTGGCCTTTCTCATCTGGCTCTTAAGGCTCTTCTCTTCATGTTCCATTTCACAGCGTATCTTCTTTTCCCTCAGGGAGAGAACTACAGGAATTATGAAGCGCTTGGCTTCGGCGTCCAAAACGGCAAAGAAAAAAGTGGGTTTTTTTTCTTCAAGCTTCATTCTTTTTCTCATTAGGGCCACTGTTCTTTCTGCTCCCACCGCAAAGCCGATGCCAGGAACGGAAGGGCCTCCCAGCTCCTCTATGAGGTTATCGTACCTTCCACCTGCTGCAACTGCATTTTGCGCTCCAAGTTCCGTTGTGGTTAGCTCAAAGACCGTGCCTGTGTAGTAGTCAAGGCCTCTCACTATCAGGGGATTTATCACAAAGGGAACATCGCAAACGCTTAAAAAATCTAAGGTTTCCTCAAAATACCTTCTACACTCATCGCACAGATGGTCCATGATCCTCGGGGCGTTTAGGGCTATCTCTTTACAGGTTTCGTTCTTGCAGTCCAGAATCCTTAAAGGGTTTCTTTCAAGCCTTCTTTTGCAATCCTTGCACAGTTTATCCTTCTGACCTGCCAAGTAATTTATGAGTATCTCTCTGTAGATGGGTCTACACTTTGCGCATCCTATGTGGTTTATCTCTAAAGATACCGCATCCTCTATGTGAAGCTTTCTTGCCAGGGTGTAGAGCATGGCCATGACTTCAGCGTCCATGGAGGGGGAACGAACTCCAAAGGCCTCTACATTAAGTTGGTGAAACTGCCTCAGCCTTCCTGCCTGTGGCCTTTCGTGTCTGAACATGGGACCGAAGAAGTAGTATTTGTTTGTGGTGTGCTTTAGATCCAATCTGTGCTCAATAAACGCCCTGGCTATACATGCGGTAGCCTCAGGTCTTAAGGCTAATAGCTCGCCGCCTTTGTCCTCAAATACATACATCTCCTTTTCCACTATATCCGTGGTACTTCCTATACCCCTCTGGAAGAGCTCCAGCTTCTCCAGAACAGGGATCCTTATCTCTCTGTAGCCGTAGCTTTCAAATAGGGATCTAGCCTCCTCCCCTAGGAGGTGCCAGTAGGGCATGTCCTCTGGAAGAACGTCTTTAAAGCCTCTTACAGCCTTGAGCATCTTGACCACCACTTCAATTAAGCTTTAAATAAAAACGCTGTCAAGTTAAGCAATTGACAAAAATTTTTCAAGGGGAGGATGCTATGGCAATAAAGGTGGCCATCAACGGATTTGGCAGGATTGGAAGGAACTTTTTCAGGGCCTGCTACGGTGATGAGTCAATAGAGATAGTGGCCATAAATGATATTACAAATGCCGAAACTTTGGCGCATCTTCTCAAGTATGATTCTGTTCACGGTAGGTTTAATGCCAAAGTTGAAGCGGAAAGCGACGCCATAATTGTTGATGGCAGGAGGATTAAGGTGCTTGCGGGGAGAGACCCTGCAAATCTTCCCTGGGGAGATTTAGGGGTAGAGCTTGTTGTAGAGTCTACGGGACTCTTCAGGGAAAGGGAAAAGGCCTCCAAACACCTTGAGGCTGGTGCCCAGTGGGTGGTTATTTCTGCTCCTGCCAAAAGGCCTGATATAACCGTGGTTATAGGAGTTAACCACGACAAGCTGGATCCTTCCCAGCATAAGATAATATCCAACGCCTCTTGCACAACTAACTGCCTTGCCCCTGTTGCCAAGGTGCTTCACGAAAGGTTCGGTATAGTTAAAGGCTTTATGACCACGGTTCACGCATACACCAATGATCAGAGAATACTGGATCTTCCCCATAAAGATTTAAGGCGTGCAAGGGCGGCCGCTGTTTCTATTATACCTACAACCACGGGAGCTGCTGTGGCTGTGGGAGAGGTGCTTCCCGAGCTTAAGGGGAAGCTTGACGGCATGGCCATGAGGGTGCCCACTGCCAATGTGTCCGTGGTGGATCTTGTGGTAGAGCTGGAAAAGGAGGTTACTGTGGATGATGTGAACGGTGCCCTAAAAGAGGCTTCTGAGGGTGAGCTTAAAGGTATTTTGGGGTACTGTGAGGAGCCTCTTGTGTCCATAGACTTCAACGGTGATTCCCGCTCTTCTATAGTGGATGCCCTTTCCACCAAGGCCATTGGTAATATGGCTAAGGTAATATCTTGGTACGACAACGAATGGGGTTACTCCTGTAGGCTTAGGGATCTTGTGAAACTCATAGATGAAAGGAGATAGTCCATGAATAAGCTGTCCATAAGGGATCTGGATCTTAAGGGTAAAAAGGTCTTTATCAGGGTGGACTTTAATGTTCCCGTTGATGAGAAGGGCAATATACTGGATGATACCCGCATAAGGGCTTCTCTAAAGACCATAAACTACGCCATAGACAAAGGGGCTAAGGTCGTTCTTGCCTCACATCTTGATAGGCCCAAGGGATGGGACGAGAGGTACTCTTTGAGGCCTGTGGCAGTTAGGCTTTCAAGGCTTTTAAAGAAGGATGTGATCTTCGTTGAGGACTGCATTGGGGAGAGGGTAAAAGAGGCGATTTCCCAAATGAAGGAGGGCGATGTGGCCCTTCTTGAAAATGTTCGCTTCTATCCTGAAGAGACCAAAAACGATCCGGAGTTTGCCAGAAAGCTTGTGGAATGGGCGGACTGTTACGTAAACGATGCCTTTGGAACTGCCCACAGAAAGCACGCATCCACCTACGGTGCTGCCCAATTTGCCCCTGTTGCTGCGGCAGGTTTTCTTATGGAGGAGGAGCTTGAATACTTTGAAAGGGCATTTGAAGAACCAATAAGACCTCTTGTTGCAGTTATTGGCGGTGCGAAGGTCTCCACCAAGATAGGTCTTCTTGAAGCCCTTGTGGAGAAGGTGGATAAGCTCATCATAGGGGGGGCCATGGCCTTTACCTTTTTAGGGGCCATGGGATATGAAACAGGGAAATCCCTTGTGGAACCGGACTTTTATGAAACTGCTCTGGTTGTTGCCCAAAAGGCCAGAGAAAGGGGAATAAAGTTTTATCTACCTGTAGATTTTGTGGTTGCCACTGAAGCAAGCGATAAGGCAAAGGCGAGGAAGTGCACGTATCAGGAGATACCAAAGAACATGATGGGCCTGGACATAGGACCTGCCACTGTTACTCTCTTTAAAGAGGCCCTTTCTGATGCGGAAACGGTGATATGGAACGGCCCTTTGGGACTCTTTGAGCTGGAGAAGTTTAAAACGGGAACGATAGAGATAGCCAAATATATAGCATCCCTTGATGCCTTGAGCATTGCTGGAGGTGGGGATACGGACGCTGCTATTGATAAGGCTGGTGTGAAGGAGAAGTTTTCCCATATATCCACAGGTGGCGGGGCCTTTTTGCATCTTCTGCAGAAGGGAACCCTTCCCTGCATAGAGGTGCTTACGGACAAGGAGGACTAGTATGAGAAGAACCTTTGTTTGTGGTAACTGGAAGATGCATAAAACTGCCAAGGAGGCACTTTTACTTGTGAAGCAGTTGCTTATTGGTATAGATGCTACTTGGTATGATAAGGTTGAGGTGGCGGTTGCACCGCCTTTTGTGTATCTTTTCCCTCTGTCTAGGCTTCTGGCTGGGACTCCTATTGGTCTTTCGGCCCAGGATGTCTTTTGGGAAGGAGAAGGTGCTTTTACTGGGGAGGTATCTCCTGTTATGTTAAAGGATCTGGAATGCCGGTACTGCATAGTTGGCCATTCAGAAAGGAGGATTTACTTCGGGGAAAAAGACAAGGATGTTAATAAGAAGGTAAGGGCTCTTATCTCTCAGGGTATTACTCCTATAGTGTGTGTGGGTGAAAGACTTGAGGAGAGAGAGGCGGGGAAGGTGAAGGAGGTGGTTGAAGGGCAGATAAAAGGTGCCTTGGATGGCGTTGAAATAGCCTCTCCTTCTGATATAGTGATTGCCTACGAGCCTGTATGGGCCATAGGAACTGGTAAGGTAGCCACTCCTGAGGATGCTCAGGAGGTTCATGCCTTTATAAGGGAGCTTCTTAAGAGTATGTGGGGAAAACTGGCGGATGAGATCAGGATACTTTACGGAGGTAGCGTTAAGCCCGATAATGTTGCCTCTTTGGTGGCTCAGCCAGATATAGATGGTGCTTTGGTGGGTGGAGCTAGCCTAAAGGCTGAAAGCTTTGTAGAGATAGTAAAAAACGCTGGAGGTTTTTAGATGGAGACGGCTCTTATAGTGCTTCATGTGATTGTCTGTCTGCTCCTTATAGTGGTTGTGATACTTCAGAAGGGCAAAGGAGCCGAGATGGGGGCCGCTTTTGGTGTGGGCGCCTCATCTGCCGTGTTTGGTCCCAAGGGCCCTACTCCTTTTCTGGCCAAGGCTACGGTTGTTTTGGCAGTGATCTTTTTTATAAACAGCATAGCTTTAACCATACTTGTAGGAAAGCCTAAGTATGTTAAGGCTGTGGAAAAGGCTATTCCTGAGGTAAAGGTTGAAAAGGTTCAAAAGGCGCCTGCTAAGCCCAAACCTCCTTTAAAGGTAAAGGTCAAAAGCAGTGGAAATGGAACGGCAAAGTGATCTTACCGCTCTTAGAAGGCGTATAGACGAAATAGATCGCGAGATAGTTAAGCTTTTAAACGAAAGGGCAAGGATCGCTTTGGAGATAGGTAGAATAAAGAGGGAAAGGGGAGAGCCTGTTTATGTTCCTCATAGAGAGAGGGAGATACTTGAGAGGCTTCTTTCTATGAGCAAAGGTCCCTTTCCCAAAGAGGCCATTACCTATGTTTTTAGGGAAATTATTTCTGCCTGTGTTGCTATCCAGCATCGCACCTCCGTTGCCTATCTTGGACCAGAGGCCACATTTACCCATCAGGCAGGTGTGGAGTACTTTGGTCTTTCCGCCCGTTTTGTTCCTGTGAAGTTCGTTGAGGGCATATTTGAGGTTGTGGCGAGGGGACATGTGGACTACGGGGTTGTCCCCTTTGAAAACTCCATTGAGGGAGTGGTGAGCAGGACCCTTGATGCATTTATGGAGTTCAAGGATGTGAAGATTTGCGGAGAGATATACCTGAGGGTTTCCCATCATCTTCTCACGAAAAGTGGAGATATTAAGGGGATTGAAAAAATATACAGCCATCCCCATGCCATAGCCCAGTGCAGAAAGTGGCTTGCCTCTGTTATGCCTGAGGCAAAGATAGTATATGTGTCTTCCACAGCAGAGGCTGCCAAACTTGCAGCCGATGAGGAAAACGCTGCCGCTATAGCTAGTGAAATGGCTGCTACCTTATACGGGCTTAAGGTGGCGGTGAGGGACATAGAGGACAAGTGGGACAACTACACAAGGTTCCTGGTGGTGGGAAGAGAGCAGGTAGAACCCACAGGCCGTGACAAAACATCTGTGATATTCAGCATTTCGGATAGGGTGGGGGCGTTGAGGGACATCCTTTCTTGCTTTTCCGATAGGGGTATAAATCTCACAAAGATAGAATCCCGTCCGTCAAGGAA
>JALVZS010000107.1 GCA_027022065.1 bacterium | reverse complement strand
CATGTATAGCACTATGACACTCGGTGCACTTAGTAGTCATTATTTTCTGCATAGCATGAGGAGTAGCTACAGTAACTATAGGCTTACAACCATCTCCAGTTTCTTCTGATGGATTCTTAGCAAAGCCTGGTTTACCACAGGGTTGTGTATGGCTCTGCAACCAAGCTGTATCAGGCGTGATAGAACCATGGAAGTGAAGTCCATGGCACTGGATACAGAGGAAGGGTTCGTTCTGCTTCAGAAGGTTATCCGCAACGGAACCGTGTGGGTTGTGGCAAATGGTGCAGTCCTCAACAACAGGAGCATGCTCAAAGGTGTAGGGACCGCTTTTGTCCTGGTGGCAGCGGAGGCACAGCTCGTTCTTATTCTCATCGGTCCTAAGAAGCGGGCTAACTTCGGAACCATGAGGATTGTGGCAGTCTGAACAAACTAGTTTTCCTTCCTTAATGGGATGATGATTGGGATATCTTGTCTGCGCCAGAACATCCTTGTGGCAGGTGAAGCAAAGCTCAGGTTCGGGCTTCTTCAACAGGTACTTCTCTGCCTCATCGGGATACTTATGCCTGTATCCTAGCTTATCCCTTACATCGGCCACTTTGTGCTCTCCATGGATGGTGTGACAGCTCAAGCAGGACAGATTGTTCAAATCGTGCTCGGAACCGTGCCAGTCCATCAGATCACCAGAGGAGTGACACTGCAGGCAGATAGCATTGGCCTGAGCAGGTTTAAGGTTGGCTGGATTAATGATGAGAGAGGGATCCTCCTCATCAATGTGCCTGCTTGCAGGCCCGTGACAGGCCTCACAGCCCTTTGCCACCATTGAGGGCTTCGTCTCAAAATCGGCTATCTTGGCATGAATGTTGTTCTTGAACTTCTCAACAAGCTCATCGTGGCAGTCGGCACACGCCTCGGATCCCACATACTTGGCACCTTTGGCAAATTTGGGGAGCCTCTCCGCATCCACCTTACGCTTCGTCTCCTGCATACACCCCGTCACAAGAAACACCAAAAAGAGCAGAGACATAAGAAAAACAAACCTTCTCATTACTCCCTCCTCCTTTCTAAACTTCTCACCGGCAGATCCAGAAACAAGCACTATCCTACCTTCACCTCCTTTCATCACCTTTTCCTTATAAATTGTTCTGTTTTTCACTACCTCATTTAAAAGAAACAGCAGGGCTTGTCAATAGAAACAGATTCAAGCTTTGAACTTTTCTAAATCCTCAGGAGTTAGACGCTCCAACCACTCCCTAAGCAACTGTTCTTTCTCATTCTCATCAAAAACCTTTGCCTTCTCAAATACCTTTTCCTCCACATATATGGGCGCTTCCATCCTCAAGGCTATAGCTATGGCATCACTGGGTCTTGAGTCTATCTCCATTATCCCATTTTCTGTTCTTATGTAGATGCAGGCGTAGTAGGTGTTGTCCACAAGGTCGTTGACCACGATCTTCTCAACGGTGGCTTTAAGATTATCAAGTATATTCTTGATAAGATCGTGGGTCATAGGCCTTGGAGTCATGACATTTTCCAGTTTCATGGCTATGGCATTTGCCTCAAAGAGCCCTATCCATATGGGTAAAGAACGCCTCTCCTCCAGATCTTTTAGAATAACTATGGGTGAGTTGGTAAAAGGATCTAATATTATGCGGCTTACCTTTACTCTTATCATAACTGTTTCCCCTCCCCTACTATTTCTCCTCTCAGCTCATACATCTTGGCTTCTGTTACCCTAACCTTAACTATATGTCCCAGAAAGGATTTGTCAGCCCTGCATTTTACTATCTTGAAGGTTCTGGTCCTTCCCACAAGCTCCCCATCCTCCTCGTGGTCAAACAGAACATCAAAAACCTTGCCCTTGTAAGATGCGCTAAGCCTTTGGGTTATCTCATCCTGGACCTCAAGTAGCCTTTTCAATCTTTCTTTTTTTACCTTTACAGGAACATCGTCCTTCCACGTTGCGGCCTTTGTAAACTCCCTAGGATTGTAGATAAAGGCAAATACACCTTCATACTCTACTTCTCTTATCAGGGAAAGTGTTTCCTCAAAGTCCTCTTCCGTTTCCGTGGGAAAGCCCACGATAAAATCAGAGGTGAACGCTATGTACTTTCCGGAAGACTTCAGTTTTTCCACTATTTCAAGGTATCTTTCCCTAGTGTACTTTCTGTTCATCAGAGAAAGGATCCTGTTGGAGCCTGACTGGGCCGGAAGGTGGATGTACTCGCAAATTTTGGGCAGGCTTATTACAGCCTCTATAAGGCGATCGGAAAAGTCCTTAGGATGGGAGGTTATAAACCTTATCCACTCTATTCCGTCTATCTCGTGGACCTTATAGAGGAGCTCTGGGAAGTCTATATTTTCATCAAGGCCCTTGCCGTAGGAGTTCACATTCTGCCCCAGGAGGGTCACCTCCTTGTAGCCCTCATCGGCGAGCCTTTTTATTTCCTCTATTATTTCTCTACTAGGCCTGCTCACCTCCCTCCCTCTGACAAAGGGAACGATGCAGTAGCTGCAGAAGTTATCGCATCCCTCCATTATGGTCACATATGCCCTGTAGGGATTGCTTCTCTTTATAGGATATGAAAGGTCCGTAATGGGGCAGCGGGAATCCTGCTCAACGAATATGCTCTTTTTCCCCGCCTTTGCCCTCTCAATGGCCTCTGCAACTTTATAGATGTTCCTTGGGCCAATAACTGCACTAACATGAGGCATCCTTTCAAGAAGCCTCTTTTTCTCCTTCTGAGCCACACAACCACAGACCAGGATTATCTTGTTACTTCTTTTGAACCTGCCAAGCTCACTGTAA
>JALVZS010000106.1 GCA_027022065.1 bacterium | reverse complement strand
TGCTCGGTCAGCTCTATTATAGGTGTTATTCCCACCTCCTGAAGGGTAGTGCAAGCCATCACAAGCTTGTCCTGAAAGGTATAGGACTTAAGAGACCTAGGGCTTGCGTTTATGGAAACACGCTCAGCAACCTTTGCAAGATGCTTTGCGTAGTGTATGAGCTTGTCCGCCACGAGGCTGTCCAGCTTTTCTATAAGATCCATCTCATATATGAGATCTATGAAAACGCCTGCTGAAATGTACTTCTTATCAACCACTATCCTGGCTAAAGCTTCCAAACAGTAAAACTTACAATCGGTGCTCTCACAATCAAAGATGGGCTGGAAATAGATATCAACCTTTCCTTCGTTCAAAACTTCGCTTATCAGCCTTATGTCCTTATACTTTTTGTTTATGTCCGCTATAAGTGAAACTCTCTCTTCTTTGTCCAGTATGTGCTGATCCAAACCACGCTTTATTGCTTCCAGCTTTAAATGGTATAGGGATTTCCTTGCCTCGTCTTCCGAAATGCTCACATAGGGCTCAAGCCTCAGGCCCGCTATGATAAACTCAGGCTTTGTATCCTCAAGCTCATCTCCTAATATTTCCGAAAACTCATCAAGCTTTGCTTTAAGCACTGGCACAAATTCCTTGGGAGGCTCCATGGAAAGAACAAAAAAGTCCCTGCCTGCCCCCTTGACAGCCACCGTGTTGTCTCTCTGATCCATTATCTCTTCAAACAACTGGGAAAGTTTTTCAAATATGAGGTCTATCACCTGCTTGCTGTATATGGAGCTGAGCATAAGCAGGTTCTTAAAACCAACGATAAGAAGCGTCTTCTCCCCCTTAGTTTTGGCCATATCGGACACCATCTTGAAAAAGATATTCTCCGCATCGTCTGCAAATATTACATGCAATTTCTCAAGATTCCTTATGAACTCACCCACCTTACTTTTGAACTCGGAAAGGAGAAAATAAGCGGTGGTGTAATCTCCTTCGGACATGAGGAAGGAGAAGTTTTTGGCTATTTCGTGGAACTCATCGTGAGCTTTCTCCAAACTCTCACACAGTGCAAAGCTGATGCACCGCATTCTGTACGCCAGTGAGTTGAAGAACCTTTCAAAAGGGCATGGCTCGGAAGCCATGAGCATAGCTCTTTCATACTCCTTTGCAAGCACAGCCTCTCTAAAATCGTAAAACCACTGAAGCAATCCCAGATACATCCTGTCCTTGTAAAGTGAATCAGCAGTAGAAAGATCAAAGGCCGTTAAGTCCCTTATTATGTAACCAAAAGATATGTTATTTTTCACAGCCTCAAACAGTTGCCTCACCTGCTCCTGTGTATCAATGTCAGTACCAGAAAGCCTGTAAAGAGTTTCATTTTTCAGCTTATCCATGCAGTTTATGAGAGGGATATATGGAAACTCCATTTCAATGTGATGAGAGGCTATCTCCAAAGCGGAGCTTTCAAGAGACTCTTTTCCCTGGAGGGCGTTGAGGATTATCTCCTCTGTAACTGCAAGGAGCTTTTCTATCTCAGCCTCGTCTGCGAAAAATTTCCTTATAACGGGATCTTTTTTGTAAACACCCTCTAACTCATTTACAGACTCAACTATCGCTTCCGCAACCAGATTTATATCCATAATTTTAGTATATTCCCAATTCCTTCAAAACTTCAACCGCAAAGTTTAAATAGGAGGCGCCTGCCGGAAGAAGTCCTGCAAGAACCACACCCTTTATCTCCTCCGGAGTTACGCCCAAGCCTAGGGCCTTTGCGATGTGGAACTTCAAGCACTCCCTGCACTTGGTGCAGCAGGCTATTGCTATCATTATCAAGACAAGCTCCCTCTCCGACAGGGCACCCAAGGCGCTTGTTTTTTCCAGCATCTTGCCCATTAAAGCGCCTATCTCCGGATAATTGCCTTCTAGAAAACTTTTTACCAGGGGCTTATAATCCGTCAAAGCTCTTTGAGTTGTGGCAGCCTGCGCTTTTTTGAGTGCCTCTTTTGCCTTTCTTGCCGCATAGGCAAGGTCTTCATCGTTGGGTCTTCCTGTAATATCTCCAAGCACCGTTTCAGTGTTGTATTTCTCAAACTCTGGAGTCTTGTAAGCCCCCACCACATAGAACTCGTCCACAACAGTATAGCGAAGGTGCTCTAAAAACTGCTCAAGATACTTAAGAGCTGGAATTGCCTCCCTTATCCCGGTGTGCATTCCACCGTAAGTAACAAAAGCGACGGCAAACTTGCCCTCAATCTTTGGAGATTTGGGTATAACCACCCCCTTTTTAAGGTAGTGGGCAAGATGCCTTTGGCAGAACTTCACCATGGCTTTAGTGGGCATAAACTGGATTACAGGAGAACCCAGAAACACAAGATCGTAATCGTGAAGCTCCACAAACTCATCGGAAACAGCAGAAACCTTGAGCCTCTCCACATCAGTCCCTTCACCCTTTAGGGCCTCCTCAATGCTTTTCGCCACCTTCTCGGTGTTTCCAGTAAGGGAATCGTAAAGCAGAAGCACCCTCATGCCCCACCCCCTAGCTTATTTACTTAAACACAAATCCCGTCTGCCTTGCCCAAAGCAGAAGATCAAGATGGGCAGGTGGAATACCCAAAAAGCGTGCAAAATCGTGAAAGGCGTTCTCAAGCTCAAGGTAGGTTCTCTTTGTTATGGTTTTGGGAACTTTATCTATGATACCGGCGGCGTGGAGGTTTTTCACAATGTGCCTGTCAATTATGGCAAGTTCCAAGCCGTAGCCTATGTTTCTGAGAAAGTGGCTCGCCTCCTTCATCCCATATCCTCTAATTTTTTCTACTAGAAAATCCCTAGCCGCCTTAGAATCCCCAAATCTGGATATTAGCTGACGCACATTTAACTTT
>JALVZS010000105.1:7789-9502 GCA_027022065.1 bacterium | reverse complement strand
ATAGCTCCAAAGCTGAGAGGTTATAACCTTTTTAAGAGACTCCAAGGTTAAGAACATCCTTTCTCTTGTGTAGCTGCTATAAAAGTACAGTGTGAGGAAGAAAATTACCGCTATAATAAATATCCCTACAGCTCGTTTAAACACCCTATCTAACTCCCGACCAAATATCCCCCCAGCTCAGTCCGTATCTATTCAAAATGGACCTGTAGGACTCTGTGGATTTAAATATCTTCAAGGTCTTTGAAAACCTTTTCAAAATAAGCTCATGGTAGTCATCCGATTTAGAAAGAGCTACGTAGTAAAGCCTTTTACTGCCCAAAGGCATAAATCCCACATCTTTCAAATGACCTAATCTTTTAAGATAAAAAAGACCAACGAATTTATTTGCAACAAAAAGGTCTACTCTACCGTCAATAAGGGCCTTTATACCAACCCAATCATTGGGAACTGGGAAAAGTCTAAGATTCTTTATCCTCCTAAGCCTCGGCTCATAAGAGAAGCCCCTTATATAGGCACATCTAAGCTTTGCACTTCCTATTTTGGTTGGATCTACTCTACCCCTTATGTATAAGAAGCCGTAAAGACCAGTAGTCAAAGGCTCACTGGAATACCACAAGTACCTTTCCCTCTTTGGGGTCCTACTAATGGTGAAGGTTCCATCAATTACCCCTCTTCTAAGATACTCCAGTATCCTAGCCCAAGGCAAGTATTTTATTTTAACTTTAAACCCAATACTAGAAAAAACTTTTTTCACAACTTCAACATCTATACCCCTCCATGTTCCATTCTCAAAGAACTCATAGGGAGGCCAGTCTATATTGGCCAAAACAAGTTCATTAGCGGCTCTGACACCACTGTAGTTGGGGTTTGAAGATATAATGCGAGAAAGGGTTCCATCCTCCAGCATGGAAAAAAGCACTTTATCCAGTATACTTTTGGTCTTACGGGAAATACCTTTACGGTAGGCTATGTAATGATAGTACCTATCCGCCCCTGAAGATATAACCGTAAACCTATTACCCAAAAGGGATCGGTAATAGGCAAGAGAAAGGGAAGAGTAGAACACGGCGTAAACCTTTCCCTCCTTCAGAAGCCTTACAGCATCCTCTACGTTATCAACCACGAAAGGCGAAAAGACATAATTTCTTTTAAAGAACTCCAGAGAGCGGGTGCCAGAAGGAACCGCCACTTCTCCGTTGGAAAACAATACTCCCCTAAAAAATCTATTTGATGCTCTTATCAAAAACGCATGATGCAAGGAGTACAGAGGATATTTGGAGAATACTAAGGCTTTCAGCCTCTTAGGGGTTTTAGCAAAGCCAACAAACAGATCTATCTTCCCTTCAGAAAGAAGCCTGTAGATCTCACCTGCCGTTCTAAACTTCCCATCACTGACAATCTTTATACCATATGCGGCAAGTCTTCTATTAAGCTCGTTTATTATATCCACACACAACCCAGCAGCAGTCCCATTGCGAGACAACATGTACTTAGGCGGAGCAAGCTGGTATGTGGTTTTCAGGACAAAGGCATCTGAAGAAAGGGACACAAGAAGCACACTAAAGAAAACCACAACAGCTCTGATAACATACCAAACCTGCATGAGCTATAAATTATAGAAGCGGAAAGTGCTGAAGCTGTTCGAAAAATCAGGGGATAGCCTTAAAACCTGAAAGGGTGAAAGAAGCACGAATAAAGTGACCCACAGATACA
>JALVZS010000105.1:0-7779 GCA_027022065.1 bacterium | reverse complement strand
AAATTATAGAAGCGGAAAGTGCTTGACAACCGCAGGATGGTTTCTTATATAAACAGCCGATCGGTTCCCGGGTAGCTCAGCGAGGCAGAGCGGGCGGCTGTTAACCGCCTGGTCGGGGGTTCGATTCCCTCCCCGGGAGCCAGATTTTTATTTTTAAGTCCAATGCTTTTAAACCGCAGAAGATACCTTTGGTTGATAATTGCTCTTTTATTATCTTTTTCCCTATCCTTTTGGATCAGGATTGATGAATACTTCACCCTTTGGAAAAAGCAACCCTCAAGCTTCTTCATAAGCCCTGAAAGACCTGTATTCACAGGAATGGACAGCTTCTTCTTTGCCAAGAGGGCGTTGGCCTATGAGAAGGCCATGGAAACAGGAAAGTTCAGATGGATAAGGGCCATAAAAGGCTATTCAGTGGGGCTTCCTATAATAACGGCATTTTTCAGCAAAACGACGGGGAAGCCTCCAGAAATGGTATCTGTATGGCTTTCTCCTCTACTTGCCTCCTTAGCCACCGTAGTTGCCCTGCTTTACGGATTGGAAATGGGAAGTCTGCTAATAGGTTTTGTAGCATCCATAACAGTTGGAACATCTTTCATATACGTGGTCAGAAGCAAACTCTGCTGGTTGGATACTGATATTTTGAACCTCTTCTTTCCCCTTATACTTTCATATCTAATCCTGCTATTTGCACAAAAGAATTTATTAGGAAAGATCATTTCCCTAATACTACTTTATATCTGTTCAGATCTATGGGTTTGGTGGTATGGGCACCGGCAATTAGTGTATCTATGGCTATCTACCGCAGCTTTCGTCGCTTTAATTTTACTCTTCAAATACGCACGGGAGGTTATAAGGAACAAGAACACCAAGGCGCTCATAAATTCAGCAATATGTTTAATGATTATATTTTCTGCAATGGCATGGGGTATAGGGCACAAAAGGTATATTACCCATATTACAAAGTACTACGAGTATATGACAAAGTATCTCTCCCAAAGAGGCAGCCTAGAATCACAAAAATCTCCCGTTCCCAATCCTCCCGTAAAGGAGCTACAGAAAGCGAACCTATCCAAGATTGCAGAGATGACAGTTGGCAATGAGGTAATCTTTGCCCTGGCTATTTTAGGCCTTTTGTTTACGCTTATAAAACATCCCCTTAAGCTTATACCACTTATACCACTCATAGCCCTTGGAGGAGCTTCCATAAAGGCTGGCATAAGGTTCAGCATGTTTCTAACACCGGTTGTGGGTATAGGTCTTGGCGTATTCTTACGCACCCTTAAAGAACTGCTTATGTCCAAGGTAAGTAAGCTTAATAGAAGCTATACACCTGCCATATATGTGGTGATGTGTTTTTTAATTGTGCTGTTCAGCAACAGAAAATCGCTCTCCTTTGTTTCTCGCCCCATAATAAGCCCTGGCTCTGCAAAAGCTATGGTAAAAGTGAAATCCCTAACACCTAAGCAGGCCCGCATATTAGCCTGGTGGGACATAGGATATCCTATTCAGTACTACTCCAACAGAAGGACCTTTACGGATGGAGGCAATCAGAACCGATACCTCATATACCTAACCGCCTTAACCTTTACCAGCACGGATCCGGAAGACGCCTACGGCTTTATATCAATAGCAACAAACGGTAGGGCCTTAAGAAGATTCTTATCCCAGTTGAAGAAGACAGAAAGCATTGAAATAAGTTTAGGCAGTGTGGGTAAGGTAAAGCCGAGGGTTCCCGTTTTTGTGCTCTTTACGGATTATTATCTTCACCTCATACCCCTCATTTACAAGATGGGCACGTGGGACCCCAAAAGTAAACGGCCGTCCCCGCCCACCATAATACCAACACCTGGATGCCATAGAAGCGGCGCATATATTAGGTGTGAAGACCTATACATAAACCTTAAAAATTTCACCGCTAGGACTAAATATGGAAGCTTTCCTATAAAGGAAATCATTTCTTCAGACGGAAGGTTTATAATCAAAAGAAGCACTCCAAATCCCTACGGATTGAACTGGGTGCTGGCTAAGGGAAACGGTTTAACCTACGGGTATCTTGCTGATGATATGGCTTTAAACAGCATGCTGTTCAAAATGTACTTCTTGAGAGCTCCCAGCATAGGACCATTTAAGCTGGTATTTGATAACTTCCCTTGGGGTGTTTTACAAGGTATCTATGTAGTCTTTTTATTTTTTAGCAAATTTCCTCGCCCTCTCCTTAAAATCCTCTGTGTCCATACAGCTTGCAAAGGCTCTTTTCAGGAAGGCTTCGTCTGATGTTCCCTGGGCAAACTGCTTCAGTATGGCTTTGCTCATGCGAAGGGCGTATTTGCCATTTTCCAGAAGTTTTAGGGCAAGCTCTTTTGAAAAATCCAGCACCTTTTCATCTTCAACAAAGAAGTTCACTATGCCAGAGGCCTTAAGCTTATCCTCAGGAATGACATCCCCGGTTAGAAGGAACTCCGCTGCGTATCCTAATCCCGCAACATCAAGAAGCCTCTTTATGCCAAGGGGCTCCACAGCAAGACCCAGTTTAACCAAAGGTATTCCTATTTTCGCCCCCTTTCCTGCAACTCTAAGGTCGCAGGATAGAGCTATCATGCATCCGCCACCCAAGGCATACTTCTCTATAGCCGCTATCATTATCTTTTCCACCTTTGCCAGGTTTTCAAAGCAGTAGTGCACAGCATCCGCATACTCCTGGGACCTTCCCTTCTCGGCATAGGTTAAGAGCTCCTTTATATCTGCTCCAGCTCCAAACACTCCGCCGTTTCCCCTCATTATGATCACATCAACCTCTGGATGCCTGTCCAGCTCCAGAGCCACCTCAGGAAGTCCCATCCACATCTCGTAGTCAAAGGCATTTAGGGCTTCTGCCCTGTTGAATATGATCCACCCTATAGGAAGGTCTATCTCCTTTAATATCTTTGCCATGATCTCCTCCGCTAGATTATGTCAGACATATCAAAGTTTATTATCATATCCCCTGGATAGGTTATGCTGTAGCGCACTACTATTTCCTTTGCTTGAGATGGAGCAACGGAAACGTTCCAATAGGCTATTCCATCTTTGGTTATGGTGTAGGGCTGAGGGACAATTTCATCCATATTCCATTTAACCTTTATTCTGGCATCCGTTGAAACGGGAAAAGTATCCACCACCTTTACATTAACGCCCTCGTCTTTTCCGTTATATATCCTTATGGCATAGGCCACCTCTATAACCCTCTCCTCGTTCCACTTCTCCTTAACCTTGTACTCTAAAAGCTTCTTGCTCACTTTAAGGTCCTGGTCTGCCCCAAGAGGAACAATAAGCCTACCCTCCTCTTCTATGCTGCCCAGTCTCGTTCTGCCTATAAAGAAGTTGTCTTCAACCACCTCCACCTCACCGTCGGGCAAAGGCTCCTTAGGCCTTGATATGGAAAGCACCGTATAAACCGCAAGAGGCTTGTGAAAGGCAAAAAGCTCTTTTTCAAATTGAGCATTGCTCCACTGATACCTTTTAAGTATGAACAGATGCCTTTGACCCGAAGAGATGTCTACCTGAGTAGGAATGCTGTAGGAGAAACCCGTAATGCGTTTTTCAACATTGAAGCGCACACCGGCGGTTAAAGCTCTTGTCTTTAACTCACCAATATAAAAGGGTTTTATTTGGGGCAAGAACAAATACCTTGTAGGAGGAGAGGAAGAGAGGGTAACGCTTACGCCTTTCCAGTCCTCCCCCGTGTCCTGCCTAATCTCAGCAAATAAAGTGAGAGTTACATTTCCATTTTCCGAAAAACTCAAAAGGTATCTGGGCTTCCACCTAGCAAATCTAGTCCTATACCCTATGGTAAACTCACATTCATCCTCTGCCGTGGCCCAAACATAAAGCGGTTGCTTTTTCTCCAAGCTTTTGAGGTGCTTTTCCTTTTTTTTAATTTCCCTATCCAGATCTGCTACTTTTGACTTCAATGTCTGCATCTTTGCACTCAACATCTCAAATCTCTTTTCAAACACAGCTATGTTAGCTCCTCTATAGGATCTCTCCAGCGAGGAAACCAGGGCTTCGTAAAATCTCAACTTATCAAGCAGAGCACCCTTTTGCCTTTTCAGCTCTTCTATTTCTCTCTGTATTTTTCTATACTTATCGGTCTTTTTTATGTTTCCCAGATCCACACCCAAAATATGCGCTTTATCACAGTTTGCCGCTATACTTATGCTGTTTTTCTCCACATCGGAAGGCACAAAGCCTATGAAATTCCTCCCCTCATGGACATAAGCTATGGACTTGGCTATAAGAGTGGCTCCATCTGTGTACAACAGAGCCTCCTCAACGCCCAGCTCAGCAGCCTTCAAAGGAATAGTGAGCATAAGGATGTATACAACCAGTAAGATTCTAACAAGCATTTCAGGCCCCCAAGACATCTTTAAGGATTTTCCAGCAAAGGACAATACCCGTTTACTAAAATCTTCATCATTCTTCCAAGTTCATCAAGCTTATCTTTGCGGTTTCTCTTCACCTCTTTTTTCATGCGGCTTACAAGGAATATGGCCGATGCAGGAAGCAGTTGCTCTTTGAAGATCTCACCGAAACCGGAGGCTTCAAAATAGGCTTCAAACGCAGCAGGTCTGTCAGGAGGACTGAACCAGTAAAGGGCCTGTAGAAGATCAAGATGCGGTAGAGAAAGGGAGGCCCTATCCCAGTCAAACAGCTTAACCTTATCGCCTGAGCATCCTGAATTGGCTCCTCCAATATCGCTGTGGCATAGGGATACAGGATGAAGCACATCCACGGATTCTATAATCTCAGCTACTTCTTCTAAAAGATCAGGAAACATTCGCATCCTTTTAAGAAATTTTATATTTGAAAGTGCTTTGCATTTCCACTTTCTCGTAACAATTCTGCACAATGGTCTGAAGTCTATAGAGCTCTTTACGTGTAACTCTCCCAGCTTTTTAAAAAACTCGTAGATTCCAGATAAGCACTTGTTCAAACCATCAAGGTGTTCCTCAAGAATGCAACCCAAAACACCCCTACATGGAAATAATTTAATCTTTTTTATCTCAGGAGAGAGATCCACACCTAGCACATCCAAAATGCCGTAGATAATAATCACTTTTGAAAGATAAAATGGGTTTCTGTACACCCTCAGCACAGATTTACCCTCTTCGGTATGCACTATATACACCATTCCTTTCTTACCAGTTGCCGCCGGCTCAAGCCTTACAGAACGAAAGCCCATACTTCTGGCAGCTTCCTCTGCTCTACTGAGATAGCGTTCCTTTCTTGTATATCCTTTCAATGATTTTGATCCTGTTTGTTGTGTTAAATCTTTTGGCAAATCTTGCACCATTAATACCCATTATTTTTGAAAACTTTCTGTTTGAAAGCACCAATCTTAGACACCTCTTTAAAGCATCTGTGCTATCCAAATCAAAAATCAGGCCGTTTTTTCCATGCCTCACCATTTCCCTATTTCCCTCAAGATTTGAAGCCACAACTGGAACACCTAAAGCCATAGCCTCTCTCAAAACCCCAGGAATACCTTCACCCTCAAAGGATGCATTTACCAAGACAGAACTTGAAGCAATAACATACTCCACATCCTCCCTATACCCCAGGCTTACGAAATTTTGTGTAATGTTTGATACCTTCTGCAAGATGTTTTTCTTCTCATTTCCCGCAAAAAGCAGCTTAACTCTATGACTAAATCCTGCCATTTCAAAGGCCTCTGCCAAAAAGGTATGCCCCTTCCATGGCCTAAAGTTTCCCACAAGGGCTATATATATATCATCCTTTAGATTAAGCTTTTTAATCGCATCACCTTTATCAACCTTTCTAAAAAATCTATCGTCCAAACTACCGTAAACCACGTAAACCTTTTCTGGATTTATGCCACTTCTTGCAAGCTGCCTTTTAATTCCGAAAGACACACATATAATTCCATATGTCACAGGAAGTTTATACTTCCAGCGGTTGCTCCAGGTTAAGGGAAAACTCACCCCTCTGTTGGCAAAAACCTTTCCTATACCCGTTGCAAAGCTAGAAATTATAGAAAAAGAAAGGGCCTTGCCCTTGTGGGCATGAACCACATGGGGCTTTTCCTCTAAGAACAACCTTACAAATTGGTAAACACCCTTTGGGTTCCACTTCATCTTCACGCTTTTCGTTCTTACACCCAAGGATTGGGCCTTTTCCCCACACTTCCCCCCTTTTGAAACAAACACAACATCATGTCCCCTTTCCTTAAGCCCCCGGGATAGAATTAGAGCCTGTATACTTCCCCCTGAGCTACAGCTTGAGCGGGATAGGACCTGGAGTATTCTCATAACCGCTCCTTAGTGAAAACTTTTCAGCCCTTTTAAAGGCATTCCTGGTCATCTTCCTCACTAAAAGAGGAACCGAAAACAGTCTATCCAGCGTCTCTGATACATTTAGGGTAAACACCCCACAGTCTCCCTCCACATATCTTCTCGCGAGATGCTCTGAGGTAACAGGGAGAGTTCCGTTAGCCATGGCCTCAAGCACCGTCCTACAGCTTTTATCGGATCCCGCCGTATGGTAAACGAGAACATCCATACCGCCTAAAAGCCTGCCAAATGCATCCACTTTTCTTTTGATGTGGATAACCCTTCTACCTTTCAACAGGTTCTCATCCCCTTCCCCCACAAGATAAAACTTAAAAGAAAATCGCACCCCTTCCAGGTGTTTTAGGATCTCAGGAATTTTTCTTTCCTTTTTAAGCCTTGACACAAGGCAAACCTTCCATCCCTTGCCCTTTTTGTAAAAACCTCCTTTTTCGGTCCATCCAAGCCTTGTAACCGGAATTACGCTAACAAATCTATCCCAAAAACTTTTTCTGTTTATAAAATCCATTCTAACAACCCTTGAACCTGTTGCTAATGCCGCTATAAGGGATAGGAGCGTATCTTTGCTTCTACAGGTTATAAGCAGGGATCTTTTGCCTTTACAAAAGTTTAGAAGTGGGGAAAGCCCCCTCTTGAGGAACTCAACACCCTCCCTTCTGCATCTCTTTTCCAGTCCACCTCCCGGCAGGCCAAATACAACACACCCCTTATACTTAGCCAGGATATATAGGGGATGAGCACATCCCGTCAGGTTCTTGTAGTGCAGTATTACCGCACAGCTAGGACAGCCTCTAGTATCCTCCTGTTGGATTGCTTCACCTCCATGAAGGTATCAATAATCTCGTGCTCGTGCCTGTTCAGCACCCTGGCAAGCATGGTGAGCTTCTTGCCCTTGCCGGGAAGCTCTCTAAGAGGAGGATAGAAGATGAGCCTAACGGTATTTTCTATGTTCCTAAGAAACTTGTAGTTTTCCTTAAGCTGCAACGCCCATTCGGCAGGTATTATCCCCCTTTCCGAAGCCTCTTTTATTATAGACAGGGGATGCCTTCTGTCTATTCCGTATTTCACTGCCAAATACTGGGCTATAAACTCTATATCCACAAGTCCACCCTTTGCGTATTTCAAATCATAAGAGGAGGAGCTAAGCTCCCTCTCCATTCTCTGCCTTATGTGGTAGATCTCCTCTTCAAATCCTTCCACGGGCGTGTGGTAAACGAACTCCTTAACAACCTCCTCTGCCTCCCTTTTTAGGTCCTCATCATCTGAGATTATCACCCTGGCCCTGCTGTAAGCCAATTTCTCCCAAGCCCTGCCGTGTTTAAGTAGATATTCTTTAAGACTTTTAGGAGAGTTCACCATAACACCCTTGGTGCCAAAAGGACGTAGCCTTGTATCCACCTCAAAGGGAAGTAGCTTTATAAGGCTAGTG
>JALVZS010000104.1 GCA_027022065.1 bacterium | reverse complement strand
AGGAGGCTCTGCGAGAAGATATACAAGAACGCTCCTAAGATCTGGAAGTGGGAGGAGGACGAGGCGGACAACTGCGATGTGCTTGTTATATCCTATGGCATCTCCGCCAGGGTTTCCCTTTTGGGTATTGAGATGGCCAAGAAGAAAGGGGTTAAGGTTGGTATGATGAGGCTTATTGTGGTGTGGCCACTTCCCGAACCCAGGATAAAAGAGCTTGCCGAGAAGGTTAAGGCCATAGTTGTTCCTGAGTTGAACGTTAGAGCCCAGGTGGCCCGTGAGATAGAGAGGGTTGTGGCTGGTAAATGTCCCGTTATTCCTGTGGGCCATGCGGGCGGAACTGTGCATAAGCCCGAGGATATTTACAACGCTATAATGGAGGCGGCAAAATGAGCACTGCTGTGAAGGAAAATCCGGTACTTCAGTTTTTAAGACTTGAGCGTATGCCACATATTTGGTGCCCTGGCTGTGGTATAGGAACCTCTGTTAACTGCTTTGCCAGGGCGGTTCTGGAATGTGGCATAGACTTGGATAAACTTTGTATCGTTTCTGGTATAGGCTGCACGGGGCGTGTGGCAGGATACCTGAGGCTTGATTCGTTCCACACCACACACGGAAGAGCCATCCCCTTTGCCACTGGCCTCAAACTGGCCAATCCCGATCTTCACGTAGTTGTTTACTCAGGCGATGGAGACCTGGCCGCTATAGGCGGTAACCACCTCATCCATGCTGCAAGAAGAAACATAGATATAACAGTTATCTGCGTTAACAACTTCAACTACGGTATGACAGGTGGACAGGTGGCTCCCACCACTCACCATGAAAAGGTGGCAACAACCACTCCTTACGGAGACCCTGAGTATCCCTTCAACCTTCCTGACCTTGTTGCCTCCTGTGGAGCCGTTTTTGTCGCAAGATGGACCACATACCATGTGGTGCAGTTGACCAAAACCATGGTGAAAGCCCTTAAGAAAAAAGGCTTCTCCTTTGTTGAGGTTCTCGCACCTTGTCCCACCCTCTATCTTAGAAGGAACAAGCTTGGAACCAGCGTGGACCTAATGAAGTACTTCAAGGAGAAGAGCGTGATAAAGCACGGCGCCGATACTAAAGAGGTGGGTATAGAGACCTTTGACAAAGAGATCATAGTCGGTGAGTTCGTGGACAGGGAGAGGCCCGATTACCTTGATAACTACAATGAGATTATGAAGAAGAAGTTGGGCGATAAGTTCCAGCCTTGGGGAGGTAGATGATGGCTGCTGACAGGATAGAGATTAGGCTGGCTGGCTTTGGAGGACAGGGAATAATACTCATGGGGTATGTTATTGGTAAGGCATACTCCATATTTGAGGGATATGAGGCTACCCTAACCCAGAGCTTTGGTCCTGAGGCAAGGGGAGGTGCCTGCTCAGCTCAAGTGGTGCTGTCAAAGGGGAAGGTGCTATATCCCTATGTGGTCCAGCCTGATATATTCGTTGCCATGTCCCAAGAAGCCTTTAACAAGTACTATCCCACGCTGAAAAAAGACGGTATTCTTATAATAGAGGAAGAGCTTGTTGATATTTCTGGCGTGGATGTAACCCAAAAGCTGTTTAAGATACCTGCTACACGCTTCGCAGAGGAGAAGGTGGGAAGAAGGCTCACACTTAATATTGTGATGTGTGGCTTCTTCACTGCTGTAACTGGCCTTGTTAGTAAGGAGTCCATGAGGAAGGCCGTTGAGGATACGGTTCCTCCTGGCACAGAGGAGCTTAACCTCAAGGCCTTTGATGTGGGGTACGAATACGGCCTTCAGGTTTTGGGTAAGTAAAATATGGGGGAGGCTAAATAGCCTCCCCTTTTGCTTTTTTGGGCCATGAAAGGGACGGTGCTTTCATACAAGGGTGTGCATCCGAGGATAGCGGAGGATGTTTTTATAGCCCCTGGGGCCTTTGTGATTGGTGATGTTGAGATAGGGGAGGGCTCAAGCATCTGGTTTAACACCGTAGTAAGGGGGGATGTTAACTACATACGCATAGGAAGAAACACAAATATCCAGGATCTTTCCATGGTTCATGTTACCACGGCGAAGTATCCCACTGTAATAGGGGATGGTGTAACCATAGGGCACAGGGTAATGATACACGGATGTGTTATAGGTAATAATTGCCTCATAGGCATGGGGGCAATTATCCTTGATGGGGTAGAGATAGGGGATAACAGCATAGTTGCCGCAGGTTCCTTGGTGACCCAGGGTAAAAAGTTTCCCTCTGGTGTTGTTATAATGGGTGTCCCTGCCAAGGTGGTTAGGGAGGTAAGACCTGAGGAGATAGAGGAGTTTAAGAGATTGGCCCTCCACTATAAGAACTTAGCCTCATCTTATAAATAAACCTGCCTGTAATTGTTTCACTATTTATTTTCATTCAGCGCTAGTTTATATTTTATGCAGGTTGCCGACTAATATAGTAGGAACAACCTGTAGGGAGGGATTGTATGAGCTTCAGGGTTAAGATACTGGTGCCTGTTGCTGTGCTTTTTGTTTATGTTTGTTTTTCTGCCTTTATGATCCACAAGATCCTCTCCGATCAGAAAAGCGTTGCACCTGTGGTGAACATTGCCGGAAGGCAAAGGATGCTCACCCAGAAGATGACGAAGGAGCTTCTTTTTTACCTACAGACGAAAAATCCCGTGTATCTGAAGCAGATGGAAAATACCATGAGGATTTTTGATATATCCCTCAGTGCCTTAATAAACTCTGGCAAGGTTCCCACATCTTTGAATCTGCAAAAGACCAGCTGGCTCTACATACCTGGTGCCAAGGGGAAGATAAGGGAACAGTTGTTGAAGGTAAAATCTCTTTGGGAGGCTTTTAAGAAGCACGTTGAAGATGTAATAGCGGGTAGGAATGTGCAGGCCAATCTTGAGTGGGTTAAGGACAATAACCTTGTGCTTCTTAAGGAGATGAACAAAGCGGTATTTATGATGCAGTACGCTGCCGAGAGGGATCTACACAGGCTTGGTTATTACCAGTATGCAGGAGTTGTTATAGGGCTTATAGTTTTAATTCTTATACTTGTTGCTATGTTCTCCATTACGAAAAGAGTTTTTCGTATAGCAGAGGTGTTGGACGATGTGGTTAAGGAAGACACCTTAAACCTCCACCTAGATGTTGATGTAGGGCAAAGGGATGAGATTGGACTGATGCTGGAGAAGCTGAAGGAGTTTTTGAGCCGCGTGGCTTCTGAGATAGAGGAGTTCACATACAGGTTTGGGCTTATATGTGAGCAGATGCCCAAGGGCTTTAATGTCAATGTAAACCTTGGGGTTGTTGCAGATGAGTACAAGGTCATCTCTGAGGAGCTTGCCACATCCCTTGATGAGTTGGATTCTGCCATAAAGGATCTTGCCAATGAGGCCATGAATGCTGCCACAAGCGCCACAGAGGCCATGGAGGTTGCTAAAGAGGGCAAGGAAAAGGCCTTGGCCTCCTCTGCAAAGTCTCAAGATGTGGAAAACTCCATAGAGCTTTTGGCTGAAAAGACCCATAAACTTAATGAGATGACCCAGAGGATAGCCGAGGTGCTTAAGGTGATAAACGATATTTCCGACCAGACCAGCCTGCTTGCCTTGAATGCTGCGATTGAGGCGGCAAGGGCTGGAGAGCACGGAAGGGGCTTTGCCGTTGTTGCTGATGAGGTGAGGAAGCTTGCTGAGCAGACCCAGAGGGCAACCAAGGATATTGAAGAGATGATAAACAACATCTTCTCCACGGTGGAAAGCGTCAGTCAAATGAGTAATACCGCAAGAAGTTATGTAAGGGAGCAAGTGGAAGCAGTGCAGAAGGCAGTAAACAGCTTTGAGGTAGTGCTTAGGAGTGTAGAGTCCCTTAATGAGTTGGTCATGAAGGTTTCGGCTGCCACTGAGGAGCAGTCTGCCACAGTTTCCCAGATAGCCGGCATGGCCAATACCCTAAAGGCGTCTATTAATGAGATTGTCAGGAATATTGATGATTCTTCTGGTGCATGGCGTGAGGTTTCCGAGAGCGTTACGCAGGTGCTTAATGAGCTGCAAAGGGTCATATTTAAAGAGGGTTCAAAAGAGTTGGCCCTTGCAGTTAAGCAGCTTCTTATATTTGCGAGGGATGTTATGTATTTCTGCTCCGGCCGAAAATCGGATGTTACTGTTCCGGATGCAGAATCTTGTGAGTTTTACAGGTTCATAACCTCTGAAGAGGGCAGAAAACTGCTTGGGGACAGACTGAATAGGATTGAAAAGCTGCATAAAGATGTTCATGAAACCGCCAAGGCCTGCATGGATGCCTTCAGGAGGGATGATAAAAAGGCCCTTGTGGATGTAACGGATGCCCTGGCGGAGGTTATGAGTAGTCTATTCAAGGAGGTTATTGAAGCCCTCAAGAGCTAGCTTTGAGGGCCTCAAGTATTATTAGTATTCCTATTACTATGAACAAAAAGCCCGAAGCCACCTTCACCAGTTTTGTGGGAAGGTGGCTTCCTATAACCTCTCCCAAAAGGGAAGCGATAAGGGTGGAAAGGACAAGGGCTAAAGAGGCTCCTATAAATATCTCCCAGAATTTCCCTGTGCTTGATGAGCCTAAAAGCACGGCCATCTGGGTTTTGTCCCCCAGTTCTGCTAAAAATACTGCAACGAATATGCTTATTACAAGCTTCCAGTTCATTGCCTTTGCATTCCTATCACAGTAAAATCGGGATGTAAATCATGGGAGTAATAGCGCCTAGGGGTAAGTTCAGGGTAGAAAGTAAAGATGGTAGGGTCTTTTTTTATCCAGAATCCATGGAGGAGCTGGGCGTGTTTTTTGTGGCGGAGAGAAAGGATGGTCAGTTTCTGCTTCACGATGATGGAACCTTGATGAAGGCCGTACTGAATGCAGTTGGGGATGCGGTTGATGTGGTGAGGGAGCTTCGCTTTGGAAGTAGAGCCGAGGGCTTCCATTTTAAGGAGGGAAGGGTATATGTTAAGGTTCCTGGAAGTAGACTTGGTGATATGGTGAGGAAAATGGAAAGGTTTGCCCTTGAGGTGTTTCATAAAACCACCAGAGGTCTGGGGGAGTAGATGGAGCTGAGGGAAGCCATACTTGGAAGAAGGAGTGTAAGAAGGTATAAGCCAGACCCTGTTCCTAAAGAGGTTATTGAGGACATAATGCAGCATGCCATATGGGCTCCCTCTGGCATGAACAGGCAGAACTGGTACTTCATAGTGGCTACGGGGAAGTGGCGGGATGAGGTGGTGAAGATATGCGAAAGGGCTTACAGGGAATATATAGGCAAAAAGGTGGAGAAGGTCTTCCAACACAAGCCCAAGGTTATAGAGGAGACCAAAAGCTTCTTCGCCACATTGGGGAATGCCCCTGTGGTTATCCTGGCTTTTGCAGAGCCTGGGCCCGAGAGTGAAAAGACGGATATACAGAGCGTTGCTGCTGCCATCCAGAATCTGCTGCTTCTTGCCTATGAGAAGGGGCTAGGAACATGCTGGATGACAGGGCCTATATCCCACGCAGAGGAGTTTAAGAAGCTCTTTGGCGTGGAGGATAAGAACTTTGTTGCCCTTATAACCTTAGGTTATCCTGATGAGACGCCCAAGCCTCCACCTAGAAGGCCTGGAAAGGTAAAGTTTGTGGGGTTTGATTAGGGATGGGGACTATTCTCCTTACGGGGGCTGCAGGCTTTATAGGTTGGAGAACTGCTCAGTTTCTGGTGGAAGAGGGTTACACAGTTGTTGGGGTGGATAACCTCAACAGCTACTACGATGTAAGACTAAAGCTTTGGAGAAGGAAACAGCTTGAAAAATACGATAATTTCAAGTTTTTTGAGCTGGATATAGAAAACTACGATGCATTAAAGGTACTGTTTGATATTTACGAGTTTGATGCAGTGATAAACCTTGCGGCAAGAGCAGGCGTTAGATACTCCATGGTAAATCCCCATGTGTACCTTCAGACCAACGCACAGGGCACCCTAAACCTTCTTGAGCTTATGAGATTAAAGGGGGTTAAGAAGTTTGTGCTTGCCTCTACCTCCTCCCTTTACGCGGGACAACCTATGCCATTTAAGGAGGATCTTCCGGTTAATACTCCCATTTCTCCCTATGCTGCATCAAAAAAAGCTGCTGAGGTGATGGCCTATACCTACCACTATCTATACGGGATAGATGTTTCTGTAGTTCGCTACTTTACTGTTTACGGGCCTGCAGGAAGGCCTGACATGAGTATATTCAGGTTTATTAAGTGGATAGACGAAGGGGTTCCCATAGAGCTTTACGGAGATGGCTCTCAGGCTAGGGACTTTACCTACATAGATGATATTGCTAAGGGGACGATACTTGCCCTTAAAGATGTGGGATACGAGATAATAAATTTAGGTGGTGGGAAAAACCCTGTGTCTATAAATACCATAATAGAAAAGCTTGAAAGGCTTTTGGGAAAGAAAGCCCTCATTAACTACAGGCCCTTTCACAAAGCCGACATGAAAGCCACCTGGGCGGATATAGAAAAGGCAAAAAGGATTTTGGGATGGGAGCCTAGGGTGGACATTGATGAAGGGCTTAGAAGGACTGTGGACTGGTATCTTGAAAACAGAAGCTGGTTAAAAGATGTTTCTTTGAAAGAGGGGGATGATGGAGAGGGAGCGTATTAGGAACTTCTGCATCATTGCTCACATAGACCACGGTAAATCCACCCTTGCAGATAGAATACTGGAATACACGGGAGCTGTTCCCCCCAACAAGATGGTAGAGCAGTTTTTGGACAAGATGGACATTGAGAGGGAAAGGGGCATCACCATAAAGGCCCAAACGGTGAGGCTCAAGTATAAAGCTAAAGATGGAAAGGAATACATCCTCAATCTTATAGACACCCCTGGCCATGTGGATTTTTCCTACGAGGTTTCAAGGAGTCTTGCTGCGTGTGAGGGGGCACTTCTTGTGGTAGATGCCACCCAAGGGGTGGAGGCCCAAACCATAGCCAATGTGTATCTTGCCCTGGAGCACGACCTTGAGATCATCCCTGTGATAAACAAAATTGACCTTCCAAGTGCGGATCCTGAAAGGGTTAAGAGGGAGATTGAGGATGTAATAGGCATAGACGCATCTGATGCCCTTTTGGTTTCTGCAAAGCTGGGCATAGGAACAGAGGATGTGCTTGAGGCTGTGGTTAAAAGGATCCCTCCTCCATCGGGGGATCCCGAAAAGCCCCTTAAAGCTCTAATCTTTGACTCCTGGTACGACCCTTATAAAGGGGTTGTTACCACCATAAGGGTTATAGACGGTAGACTTAAAAAAGGCATGAGGATTCTTCTTATGTCCACGGGTAAGGTATTTGAGGTGGAGGAGGTGGGTGTTTTTGCTCCTGATCCTGTGCCCGTGGAGGAGCTTTCTGCAGGTGAGGTGGGTTATGTAACGGCGGGGATCAAGAACGTTAGGGACACAAGAGTGGGAGACACCATAACAGATGCAGACAACCCAACGGATGAGCCCTTTCCAGGCTTTAAGAAGGTAAAGCCTATGGTGTTTGCAGGACTTTATCCCATAGATCCAGATGAGTATCCGGACTTGAGGGAGGCTTTGGAAAAGCTTCAGCTCAACGATGCATCCCTCACCTTTGAGCCAGAGTCTTCTGCGGCCTTGGGATACGGGTTCAGGTGCGGTTTTCTGGGAAGCTTACATATGGAGATTGTGAAGGAAAGGCTTGAGAGAGAGTTTGGCCTTAGACTCATAGCCACCGCTCCCACGGTGGTTTACAAGGTGGTTAAAAGAAGCGGGGAGGAGCTCTATATAGATAATCCGGCTCACCTTCCCGATCCTGGAAGTATAGATCACATTGAAGAACCGTATGTACTGGCTACTGTTATCACCCCCGCCGATTATGTGGGTCCCATAATAAATCTCTTTATTGAAAGAAGGGGCATTCAGAAGCGGATGGAGTACATGGAGCAAAATAGGGTTCTTCTTGAGTACGAAGTACCCCTTGCGGAGATACTGCTAGATTTCTTTGACAAGTTAAAAAGCGTTTCCCGTGGCTATGCTTCCATGGACTACGACTTCATAGGCTACAGAGAATCTGATCTTGTTAAGCTGGACATCCTCATTAATGGAAAGCCTGTGGATGCCCTTTCTGTCATAGTTCACAGGGAAAAGGCCTACTACAGGGGCAGAGAGCTTGTTAAAAAGCTGAAGGAGATAATCCCAAGGCAGCTGTTTGAGGTGGCTATACAGGCGGCCATAGGGAGGAAGGTTATTGCCAGAGAAACTATAAAGCCTTTAAGAAAGGATGTGCTTGCCAAGTGCTATGGTGGAGATGTTACAAGAAAGAGGAAGCTGCTTGAGAAGCAAAAGGAGGGCAAAAAGCGCATGAAGATGATAGGTAAGGTAGAAATACCCCAGGAGGCTTTCCTTGCCGTTCTTAAGCAGGAGTAAAGAGGAGGCTGATAAGCCGGAGACCTTTTCTGAGAAGCTCTACGACTGGTTCAAAGACATAGCAATAGCCCTGGTTATGGCCCTTATTATAAGGGCTCTCTTTGTCCAGGCCTTCAGAATACCATCGGGCTCTATGATACCAACATTGCTTATAGGGGATCACATACTGGTGGAGAAGATATCATACAGGTTCAGAAAGCCAAAAAGGCTGGAAATCATAGTGTTTAAGTGCCCTGTGGAGAAGGACAAGGATTTCATAAAGCGCATAATAGGGCTTCCGGGAGATGTGATAAAGATTGTTAATAAGCATGTTTTTGTGAACGGAAGGGAGTTAAAAGAGCCCTATGTGCAGCACACAGATAGCAGGATCCTGCCTCCTGAGGTTTCTCCTAGGGACAACTACGGACCGGTTAAGGTCCCTCCTAATCATTACTTCGTTATGGGCGACAACAGGGACAATAGCTGGGACAGCCGTTTTTGGGGCTTTGTCCCTGCAAAAGACATTATAGGAAGGGCATTTATTATATACTTTTCCTGTGACTCGCGAAGCTTTTTCAGCTTAAGGTGCTTTACCCATATAAGATGGAGAAGGATAGGAAAGCTTATCCACTGAGGGGCAAGAGAGTTATAGTAACCAGGGCGTTGGAACAGGCTGGAAGCCTAAAAAGGCTCCTTGAGGAAAGGGGAGCTAGCGCAGTGCTTTTTCCCACAATAGCCTTTAGGGCCGTTCCCGTTCCACATCAAATCTTAGAGAAGCTTGAGGACTACCACTGGATCATATTTACCAGTGCCAATGGTGTGAGATTTTTTATGGAGGAGCTGGAGAAGAGAAAGGCTCCTTTTCCAAAGCATCCCAAGGTGGCGGTTATAGGGCCTGGAACAAAAAAAGAGGCGGAAGAAAGGGGCATAGAGGTTTCCCTTGTTCCCAAAAGATTTATAGCAGAAGGGTTGCTTGAAGAGCTCAGGGATGTTGCTGGAAAAAGGATTCTGATTCCCAGAGCAAGAGTGGCGAGAAGCATTCTACCTGAGACTTTGGGAAAACGAGGGGCTTTTGTTGATGTTGTCCCTGTTTATGAGACGTGTCTTCCCTCTGTTT
>JALVZS010000103.1 GCA_027022065.1 bacterium | reverse complement strand
CTCCCAAGACAGACTTCAAGATGAAGGCCAACCTTGTGAAGAAGGAACCTGAGCTTCTCAAAAAGTGGGAAGAGATGGACATATACCACAGATTGCTTGAAGAGAGAAAGGACGCTCCCCTCTTCATCCTCCACGACGGCCCTCCATACGCCAACGGAAACATCCACATTGGGCACGCTCTTAACAAGATCCTCAAGGATTTCGTGCTTAAGTCAAAGGCCATGGAGGGATACAGGGTTCCCTTCATACCTGGATGGGACTGCCACGGCCTTCCTATAGAGCACCAGGTGGACAAGCAGCTAGGGGCCAAAAAGAGAGAGATGACCAAGGACCAGATAAGAAAGATCTGCAGAAGCTACGCTGAAAAATACGTTAACATACAGAGGGAGGAGTTTAAGCGACTGGGGGTATTTGGAGACTGGGACAACCCTTACATCACCATGGACTTCAAATACGAAGCAAAAATAGTTAGGGAATTGGGCAAGATATTTGAGAAGGGTCTGGCCTACAGGGGGCTCAAGCCCGTTTACTGGTGCATACACTGCGTAACAGCCCTTGCAGAGGCAGAAGTGGAGTATGCGGATCACACATCCACATCCATCTATGTGAAGTTCCCCTGCAAGGATGACTTCTCAAAGGCCATCAAAGAGCTCTCAGGCATAGACAAGCCCAAGTATGTTCTTATATGGACCACCACCCCTTGGACCTTGCCAGCAAACCTGGCAATAGCAGTGCATCCCGAGTTCAACTATGTGGCCGTGGACGTGGGAGAAGAGGTGTGGATTCTGGCAGAGGGGCTCATGGATGAGTGTCTGAAAAAATTTGGCGTGTCTGGAAAGGTAATAGGAAAGGCAAAGGGAAGGGACTTTGAAGGGCTGAAATGCAGACACCCCTTTGAAAACAGAGATTCTGTTCTCATCCTTGCAGATTTCGTCACCCTGGTTCAGGGAACGGGTTGCGTCCACATAGCTCCAGGGCACGGTGAAGAGGACTACACCGTGGGACTCAAGTACGGGTTGGAAGTGTACAACCCTGTAGACGACGAAGGAAGATTTGATGACACGGTGAGCTACTTCAAGGGAGAAAACATCTGGGGAGCCAACCCCAAAATCGTTGAACTGCTCAAGGAAAAAGGGATGCTCATACTGGAGGAGGATATAACCCACTCGTATCCCCACTGCTGGAGGTGCAAAAACCCCGTTATATTCAGGGCAACGCCGCAGTGGTTCATATCCATGGAGAGGGGCAATCTGAGAGAAAAATGTCTCAAAGCCATAGACGAGGTGGAATGGATACCCTCCTGGGGCAGGATTCGCATAAGGGAAATGGTTAGTCAGAGGCCGGACTGGTGCATATCCAGGCAGAGGGCTTGGGGAGTTCCCATAACCGTAGCCTACTGTGAAAACTGCGGAGAGCTTATAGCCACAAAGGAGCTGTTTGAGAAGGTGTCCGAGTTAACCGAAAGAGAAGGGGCGGATGTGTGGTTCACAAGGGATATAAAGGATTTTCTGCCGGAGGGCTTCAAATGTCCCAAGTGCGGCAGCGACAGCTTCAGGAAGGAAACGGATATCCTGGATGTGTGGTTTGACTCGGGAGTGAGCCACGCCTTTGTCCTTGAGAATACCGAGGGACTCAGGTGGCCATCGGACATGTACCTTGAGGGAAGCGATCAGCACAGGGGCTGGTTCCAGAGCTCACTCATTGAAGCTGTGGCCACAAGGGACAAAGCCCCATATAGAATTGTCCTCACGCACGGGTTTGTGGTTGACGGAGAAGGGAGAAAGATGAGCAAGTCCCTGGGGAATGTGATATCCCCCCAGGATGTCATAAAGAAGTACGGTGCGGAAATACTGAGGCTCTGGGTAGCCACAGAGGACTATACAGAAGATGTGAGGCTTTCGGACGAGATCCTCAAGCGTCTGGTTGAGGCCTACAGAAAGATAAGGAACACCATAAGGTTTCTTTTGGGCAACCTGTACGACTTTAATCCAGAAGAAGACATGCTGGACTTTGAGGAACTGCTGGATATGGACAAGTGGATATTGACCGAGTTTTCGGAGCTTGCGGAGAAGATAAGAAAGGCCTACGATTCCTTCCAGTACTACAGGGTGTATCATCTTTGCCTTCAGTTCATAAATGTCTATCTTTCTGCGCTTTACCTGGATATTGTTAAAGAAAGGCTTTACATACACGGTGCAAAATCAAAAGAGCGCCGCTCTGCCCAAACGGCCATATACATCATGGCAAGATCCCTCATAAAATACCTCGCCCCTATTCTCTCCTTCACCATGGAGGAGGCCTGGCAGCACCTTCCAAAGCTTCCAGAAGACAAAGATAGCGTGCACCTTGAGCTCTTCCCCAAAAAAGAGGAGCTTCCCAGGGCACCTGAGGTGGCGGAAAGGTGGAGAAGGCTTTTAGATGCAAGAAAAGAGATCACCAGAGCGCTGGAGATGGCAAGAAACGCAGGCCTCATAGGCCACTCCTTTGACGCATCCGTTAAGCTTTATGTCAATGAAAACCTCAAGAGTCTTCTTGACTCCTTTGATCCGTGGACCCTGAGGGAGTTCTTCATAGTCTCCAAGGTAGAGATAGCAACGGAAGGCAAGGGAGAGGTTGAGGCCGAGGAGATAAAAGGGCTCTCTATAACAGTGGAAAAAGCTCCAGGCTCCAAGTGTCCAAGGTGCTGGGTTTACTCTGAAGAGATTGGAAAAGATCCAAACTACCCCGATGTTTGCCCGAGGTGTGCAGAGGTTCTGAAAAATGCTTAGGTGGCCGGTATTCACCGCCACAGCTTTAGCGGTTCTTCTGATTGACAGGATAACCAAGGGCTGGGTGCTGGGCAATGTAAAGGGAAAGGGAGCCATAGAGGTGGCTCCCTTTTTGAACATAGTTTATGTGGGAAACAAAGGGGGAGCCTTCGGCATAGGAAGGCACAGAGGAGGTTTTGTATTTATCCTGGCCTCCATTGCGGCCATAGCGGTTGTGATAACCCTGACAAGGCGCATAAAGCACGCTCCCTGGTACATATACGCCTCCTTGGGGGCTGTAGCAGGGGGAGGTTTGGGAAACCTCATTGACAGATTCGTTTACGGCCGCGTGGTGGACTTTATAGACCTGCACCTGGGAAAGTACCACTGGCCCGCTTTTAATGTGGCAGATACTGCCATAGTGCTTGGAGTCATCACCTTCGCACTGCTCTACAAGAGATGCACCCGTACCTGATAAACATTGACGGCATACGCATCCCATCCTACGGGGTGTTTGTCTCCATAGGATTCTTCCTTGCCGCCTATCTTGCGGCAAAAAGGGCACCCCAAGAAGGCATACCAAAGGAAGCCATTTACGATCTAGCGTTCTGGGTGCTTGTTGCAGGCCTTCTGGGGGCAAGACTCTACTTCGTGTTGGAGCACATAGATGTTTTCGCAGCCCATCCTCTTTCTGCCCTTTATATATGGAAGGGTGGCTTGGCCATAATAGGGGGAATAGCCTCAGGGGCACTGGCATCCATTATCTACTGCAAGAAAAGACACCTTGACCTAAGAAAGAGCTTGGACATAGTGGCCTGGGTGCTTCCACTGGCCCAGGCCATAGGTAGAATAGGGTGTTTATGCGCGGGATGTTGCTACGGAAAGCCCTGTAGCCTTCCCTGGGCCATTGTATTCTCCAACCCCGAAAGCCTTGCCCCCATAGGTGTTCCACTGCATCCAACGGAAGTGTACCACATGCTCAGCAATCTCCTGGTGTTCGGAGCTCTCACGCTCGCCTACAGAAAAAAGCGCTTTGACGGCCAGATAACGTCCCTCTATCTTATGCTTTACCCTATAGGGAGGTTCATCGTGGAGTTCTACAGGGGAGACGACAGAAAGTACATAGGCCCCCTTTCACTTCCCCAATGGCTGTGCATAGTTATGTTCATCTGCGGGCTTATCCTATACCTGAAACTGAGGAAGGAAAATGATTAGGACGGTGCTGTTCTGGCTGGTCTGCTCTGGCATGGTGCTGGTGCTGGGACCACCTTTCATCCTCATGAGCTACTTTGATAGAAGAAAGATTGTAATGAACAAGATTGTGCTTTTGTGGAGCTGGATTCTGCTGAAGATAGCGGGAGTAAAGCTTCACATTGAAAACGAAGAGATGCTAAAAAAGTACAGCCAGTATGTGCTTGTGTGCAATCATCAGAGCTACATGGACATATTCTGCCTCATATACACGCTCAAAAAGTGCCCGCACTTCTTGGCAAAAAAGGAGCTTTTCAGGATACCTCTTTTTGGACAGGCTTTGAGAGCTATAGATGTCATAGAGATAGACAGGGAAAACGCAGAGGCCGCACTGAGCTCCATAAAAAGAACCCTCGCAAAAGGCCTGTCAAATCCCATCTGCATCTTTCCGGAGGGCACAAGGTCCCCCAACGGAAGACTACAGCCTTTCAGAAAAAAAGGGCTGTCTCTGCTTATGGAAACGGGGCTTCCTGTGATACCCGCAGCCTTTTACGGAACAAGAAATGTGATGCCCAAGGGAAAGTACACGGTAAAGCCTAGCAAAGTGTGCTTTGTTGTGGGAGAACCCATATTCCCACCAAAGGGCCTATCCCCTGAGGAGAAGCTTGAGGTCATCCAGAAGCTGTGGCACCTGGTTTATGATCTGAGGGAAAAAGCAGAAAAGAGCTGCTCTAAGTAGCTGTTTACAAAGGCTAAACACTATATATAGTGTTTCAGTAGTTTAACACACCCCATATTTAGTGTTTTCCTCCTTGAAGAGTCCAAGGGCAAATGATATATTCTGAATAGGATCAGAAAACTGGAGGTTGGAAATGGAGCCTCTTGTTAGGAAAAGAGATGGAAGCATAGTTCCCTTTGACAGAAACAGGATCGTTAACGCCATATTTAAGGCTGCCAAAGCTGTAGGGGGATCGGACAGGAAGAGGGCCGAAGAGCTTGCAGATGAAGTAGCAATCATACTTTACAGAAACTTCTTCAAAAAGGGAAACATTCCTCATGTTGAAGAGATACAGGACATAGTGGAAAAGGTCCTAATAGAGCACGGTCATGCAAAGGTTGCCAAGGCCTATATCCTCTACAGGGAGAAAAGGAGGCAGGCAAGGGAGATAAGCCGAGCTATAGTAAACGGTGTAAACCTCATAGAGGAATATCTCAACAAGGCAGACTGGAGGGTCAACGAAAACTCCAACATGACCTATTCTCTTCAGGGCCTAAACTTCCACATATCCTCCTCTGTGGTTGCAAGGTATTGGCTCACAAAGCTCTACCCATCCGAGATAGGAGAGGCTCATGAAGAGGGGGACTTCCACATACACGATCTAGGGGTGCTTGGACCCTACTGCGTAGGTTGGGACCTCTACGATCTACTGTTGAGGGGCTTCGGGGGGGTTCCTGGAAAGGTTGAAAGTAAACCAGCAAAACACTTTAGAACAGCCCTTGGCCAGATAGTAAACTTCTTCTACACCCTGCAGGGAGAAGCAGCAGGAGCCCAGGCCTTCAGCAACTTTGACACACTGCTTGCCCCTTTTGTGAGATACGACAACCTCTCCTACAAAGAGGTTAAGCAGGCTCTGCAGGAGTTTCTGTTCAACCTGAATGTGCCCACAAGGGTGGGCTTCCAAACGCCCTTTACCAATATAACCATGGATCTCTTTGTGCCCGAGTCTCTGAAAAACGCCCCTGTGGTTGTGGGAGGAAAGCTGAGGGACGAAACCTACGGGGAGTTCCAAAAAGAGATGGACATGATAAACAGGGCTTTTTGCGAGCTGATGATAGAGGGAGATGCCAAAGGGAGGATCTTCACCTTTCCCATACCCACATACAACATCACCAAGGACTTTGACTGGGACAACCCCGCTTTAGATCCTCTGTGGGAGATGACCAGAAGATACGGCATACCTTACTTTGCCAACTATGTAAACTCCGACATGTCGCCTGAAGATGCAAGGAGCATGTGTTGCCGCCTGAGACTGGACAACAGAGAACTGAGAAAGAGGCAGGGAGGACTGTTCGGTGCAGCGCCCTTAACGGGCTCCATAGGAGTGGTAACCATAAACATGCCCAGAATCGGGTATCTGGCCACATGCGAGGAGGACTTCTTTGACAGGCTCTCCCACCTCATGGAGCTTGCCAAGATCTCCTTGGAGATAAAGCGCAAAGTTATAGAGGATTTCACGGAGAAAGGGCTTTACCCCTATTCCAGGGTATACCTCTCCAAGGTTAAAGAGTGCACGGGAGCCTACTGGACAAACCACTTCTCCACCATAGGCGTTGTGGGAATGAATGAAATGTGCCTCAACTACCTGGGAGTTCCCATAACGGATCCCGAGGGCAAGGCCTTTGCCATAAAGGTGCTCAAATTCATGAGGGAAAAACTCATGGATTTTCAGGAGGAAACGGGCAATCTCTACAACCTTGAGGCCACACCGGCAGAGGGAGCATCCTACAGGTTGGCAAGAAAGGACAAGGAAAAGTTCTACCGCATAATCACGGCAGGAACGGACAGCGCACCCTACTACACCAACTCGGTGCACCCCTCTGTGAGCTGGACCGACGACATATACGAGCTTCTAACCCACCAGGATGATCTGCAGGTGCTCTTCACAGGCGGAACGGTGGTGCACCTGTTCGTGGGAGAAGAGATACCGGACAAAGAAACTGTGAAAAACCTCGTAAGAAAGATAGTTACCAACTTCAGGCTCCCGTACTTCAGTATAACGCCCACATTCTCCGTCTGCCCCGTTCACGGATACATCCCAGGGGAGTACCCCTACTGCCCCTACAAGCACACCAAGGAGGACCTTGAGCGCTTCGGCGTTGAGGTAGAGCTTGACGAGGATGAGCTTTCAAAGTTTGAGGAAGGAGCTATAACTATACTGAAGGAGGCGAGCGATGCAGAGCGTTAAGGAGAAGAAAAAGGTTAAGGCCATTGCCATCCCCTGTGAAATATACTCAAGGGTGGTGGGATACTACAGGCCCGTGAGCAACTGGAACATAGGCAAAAAGCAGGAGTTTAAAGAGAGGCGCTACGTAAGGATAAATAGCCTTTGATAAAGGGCTTTATAGGAACAAGCTTTGTGGATTACCCCGGTAAGGTGGCCTCGGTCATCTTTACCGGGGGCTGCAACTTCCGCTGTCCCTACTGCTACAACATTGACCTTGTACTTCCCGAAAGGCTAAAAGAACTTCCAGATATTGAGGAAGAAAGGGCTCTTAAAGAGCTTGAAAGGCGCAAAAATTTTATAGACGGCGTGGTAATAACAGGTGGAGAACCCCTTCTGCACAGGGACAAGCTCATCAGGCTGGTGGAAAAAATCAAAGATCTAGGCCTTCCGGTTAAGATAGACACCAACGGAAGCCTTCCAACGGTGCTTGAAAAGCTGCTTTCTATCGCAGACTACATAGCCCTTGATGTAAAAGCCACTCCTAATGAATACCCTCTCCTTGGCGGAAATTGGAAGGAGGTGGAAAGATCCATAGAGCTTTTAAAATCATCCCCCGTGGAGCACGAGTTCAGAATAACAGCGGTAAGAGGGTTTATTGACAGAGAAAAACTAAAGAGAATTGCGGAGATACTCAAAGGTGCAAAGCGTGTGGCCATTCAGAAGTTTATAAACACAAAAACCCTTGACCCATCCTTTGAAAAGGTAATCCCCTATACAAGAGAGGAAATGGAAGAGCTTGCCTCAATCCTCCGCCCCTGTGTAGAGAAGGTTATCTTAAGATAGAGCCTCACAACCTTCGGTAAACATCAGAGGTCAGAAACTCTCTCAAGAAGCGATTGTGGAGGGCATGTCCGCTTTTGAAGGCTTCAATCTTTCCAATGATATAGTAGCCCGAAAGGGCAATGTCTCCTATAAGATCAAGGGCCTTGTGCCTCACAGGCTCGTCTTCAAATCTGGGAGGCCCGTTGAGTATCCCGTTCTTTCCCACAACCACCACATTCCTATAGTTGCCTCCCCTTCCAAGGCCGCTCTTTAAAAGAAAGGCTATCTGTTCGTAAAAGCAGAAAGTTCTAGCAGGAGCCACCTCCTTCTCGTAAACCTCTGGAGTAACCTTCAGCTCTATCTCCTGCCTCTCAAGGCATGGATACCCCTCGTAGCTTATTATGCACTTTATAAGCATCTCTTCAGAATCGGTGGGCTCAACCTTCACGTATGAACCGTTTTCTCCTTTAACCTCAAAGGGCTTCACCACCTTAATTATCTTCCTATCCCTGCCTATCTCCTCAGTCCCCACGCCCTTTATGAGCTCAACAAACTCCTTGGCGCTTCCATCCATTATGGGAATTTCAGGGCCCTCCACCTCCACCACGGCATCTGTCACACCGCAGCCGTACAAGGCGGACATGAGGTGCTCCACTGTTCTGATCCTTTCGCTGCTTGAACCAATAACCGTGGCATACCTCACATCCACCACAGCATCTGGAGAGGCTTTAATGCTGTACTTCCCCTTTTTAAATACTACGGCTCCTCCATCGTTGACGGCAGGATGCAGTTTTATTAAGGTCTTCTTACCTGTATGTATACCAAAGCCCTCTATGGCTATCTCGTTCTTTAGGGTTTTCCTCTTCGCCTGCATGCCCCACCTCCAGTTTGAGGGTAAGAAAAAGTGAATAACGGGTCAATGTGAAAAAGCGTCCAACCTACAAGGACAAGTTGTGTTAATTTTGACACACTTGCTCAAACACACAAATAACGATATTTGAACGCTTATGAAAATAAGCGTAGGGCTTATACAGACAGGTCTTACCCCCAACAGAAAAGAGTTTGTAAGAAGGGCTCTTGACGAGGTCCTTTCCAAAGGATGCCAGCTCATCGTTTTGCCAGAGATGTGGCTGACGGGCTTCTCCGCATCTGAGGAGAGTCTTAAAAAGGCCGAAGCTTTCATAAATGAGGTTAAAGAGATTTCAAGAGGAACCGATACCCTTATTGTAGCGGGGACCTTCCCGCTTAAAGAGGGAAAAGAGATTTACAATGCGGCGGTTGCTATAAAAAACGGTAGCGTAGTGCACACAAGGAAAAAACTTTACCTGTTTGAGCCCATGGGAGAAACAAAGATATTCTCCCGCGGCACACAGCCAGAAGTTTTTTCATATATGAGAATGAGGCTGGGCATAGCCATATGCTACGAGCTTAGATTTCCCGATATCTTTCTGAGGCTTGTGGAAGACGAAGCGGACATAGTAATAGTCCCAGCCCAGTGGCCGGACGCAAGGATTGAGCACTGGAGAACGCTACTAAAGGCGAGAGCCATTGAGGGACAGTTCTTCGTGGTGGGAGTAAATGTAGTGGGAAGCACAAAAAGGCTTTCCTTCAGTGGCTTTTCAAGCGTTGTGCACCCCTTAGGCCACAGAATCCTTGAGGTATCTCACACGGAAGGACTTTTCATAACCCAGATAAACCTTGAAAGTGCAGAAGACTACAGAAAAAGCATCCCCGTAAGAAGGGACATAAAAGATGCTCTTGTTTCGTAAAAGGCCCTCCATAGGAATAGGCTTTGACATAGGAGCGTCTGGTCTCAAGATAG
>JALVZS010000102.1:340-2926 GCA_027022065.1 bacterium | reverse complement strand
TGATTTTTCGAACAGCTTCAGGGGAAATCAAAAACTCTTCCAGCTTGATATCACCACTGGACAGAGCCAAAACCCTTTTTCTAAACATATTGTAGGATACTGAAGGAAAGGTAATAGGCCTTTTGGGATGATATGGACACTCAGGCATGGAAAAGCTTGACTTCAAGCCAAATGCCTTCAACCTCTCAAATACCTCCTCTTTATTAAAAGCCGCAAGTGGTCTAACCACCCATTTCTCCGAAACATGGGATAGAAAGCTGAGAATGGGCAAGGTTTGACTTGCCTGTTCCCCTATTATTTCCCCTGTAGAAACGGCATCTGCTTTATATCTAGAAGCCAATTTTTCTGCGATCTTGAGCATAACAGCCTTGCAATACAGGCATATATGTCTTGAAGAAACGGATGAACAAATCTCATCCAGAAAAGGCCTGTAATCCACCCTCAAAAGCCTTATGCTTAAATCGGGCATAAAAAACGCCGTGCTCTTTGCAGCATCAACTAGGGCATTCCATCCACCGCATCCTGTATCCATATAAAGCAAAACTACCTCCTGCCCCCTCCTCGCAAGAAGCAATGTGGCAAGAACAGAATCAGGACCCCCTGAGAAAAGCTGCAAAACCCTCCCCCCAACACCTACAGGAAAGCCTCCTAAAAGCCTTATAGGATTGGAAAGGATAAAGATCTCATCTTCATAGAACTCAACTTCAAAAACTCCGCTCCCATTGCAAAAAGCCTTGACATGTTCAAAAAGTTTTTCATCACGCCTTTTATCAAACCACTTCTTTACTTTTAAGCTTGGAGCAGAAGTGTTTGTAGAATCAGGGCGCTTACCCAAGTCATCCAACCTTACCCTCAGAAAAGAAGCCAAGCGCGAAAGACCAAACTGCGTGGCAAGCACTTTAAAACCTAGCTCATCACAATCCACAACAAAGCGAAAGCCCAAAGGCTCTATATTTATAAAAGCACCTGCCTTTTTGGCTCTATTTACAAGTGCCTCTTTTACCTTTGAGACAAAATGATCCTTTGTGCCTTTTGACTTGACAGAGATCTCCTGGCTGAAGCTAACAATGTATCTATTTACCGACGCCAAACTTACCCAAGCCTCTCAACACAAAGAAGAAGGTTATCATCTTGTCGTTCTTTGAATCGCTGAGTCTGTTATCCCTGTTGAGATAGCCAACCACAATAGACCAGCACTTTCCATGTATAGCCAATCTCCAGCTTCTCTCAACCCAGTAATCTCTGGCAATGTCCCTTCTAGCCGTTACACTAAGCTCCACATTTTTGTACTTTATACGAGGCGTGTACTCTATGTAGCGGTTTTTCGTAAACTTTTCATAGTAGTAAGTTATACCAATAGACGGTAAAAAGCCTTTGATACGCTTCTGCAGCCTACCAGAAAAATTCCACCTGGTCACTCCATATCCGTAAACGCTGTAGTACATCCTATATTTAAAATCCATATTGGCGCTAGGGCGGGCATTAAGCTCAAACATAATATCGGAGAACTTGTAAGGAAGTCCCTTCCTATCTCTGTATATGTCATAGCTCTGCTCCAGCTTGATATACAAAAGTTCCCTTGAATCGGTAAGGCTAAAGAAACGATTGGTTAAAGAATAGGTTACTTTATTTTCAGGCAGAATTCTGTCCACCTCATCAAATTGTATAATATCCGTCTGAGCTTTCGTTTCATCTGGTATATAAACATACTTGATCTCTGGAATTATGTCGTGCCTGACTTTCTTACCAAATAACTCAAAGTTTTTATAAAGCAGTGGACCTCTAGCATCCGTTTCAAAAGAATAGATAAACCTATCTGTGGAGCTTCTCTTCTCACCTCCATCCTTACCAAGTCTTTTGCTCCAAACCGTATACCTTATCCCGTATTTAGGAAGGATGGAGAACCAAGGAACAGGATTTATGGGCAGAGAGATCTTTGGATAGAAATCAAACCTAGAAACCTTATAGTCAAAGCCTAGAGTGTCGTTTTTGTTTCTATACCTTAGAAACTGCGTCTTTCCCTCAATATAAAGGGGCCAGCTCCACAGCTTTGTGGGATACAATTCCCAATCAATCTGAGGGAACTTGTAAACCTCCTCCTCGTAGTTCTCCTCCACATCATCCTGATATCTTGCAAGAACACTCAGCCTCATGTTCTCAAAACGCTTTACAGCTATGGCGTAACTATCATTATGCCTCTCTGTATAGCTGGAAAAGCTACCGCTAAACTCCTTTCTATACTTTGAAGTGCTTACTATATTGGCCTCTCCTTTTAACTCAACATCGTAGGGAAGAACCTTAAACACATTTCCTTCAAACTTCCACTTATTCTTCTTACCACCAGCTTTATTTAGGTAACTACCATACATATAGAGGCTTTCTCTTTTTGAAAAAACCTGTCTGTACTCTGCAGCCACCTTAAGCGATCCTTTAGTATAAGGAGTAACCCAAAAGGTTGCATCTCTATCTCTAGAAATAGCCCAGTAAAAAGGGACCTTAACAAACATCCCATAATCGCCTTTCCAACCAAAGGTAGGAAAGAGAAAGCCCGTCTTCCTTTCCTTTGAAACAGGGAACATGAAAAAG
>JALVZS010000102.1:0-330 GCA_027022065.1 bacterium | reverse complement strand
CGCTTTATTTTTTCTCCCCAAAAGCGATAATACGGTGAAAAAAAACCTTCAGCTTTGTAAGCCACACCTTCCTTGGTGTCCAGATTGAACTCAAGCCTTTTACATTTCAAATATCCCTTTTTCTCCCAAAGGACCACGTGTCCTTGAGCCACGAGATACTTGGTCTTTTCATTTAGGCGAACTGTATCCGCCTCCAGCTTCATGCCCTTGTAAGATATAGTAACGTTACCTGTGGCAACAATAATATTTAAAGAAGGAATCCTCTTGATTTTGCTTGCAGTAATAAAGATCTTTGGATCTTTCGCATAAACAGAACTAACAAATACCAAT
>JALVZS010000101.1 GCA_027022065.1 bacterium | reverse complement strand
GTTGTATTAGGGGTTGGAAAGCCTCCCAGCAGGGAGGAGCTTGAGGCCTTTGATAGAGAGATTCAGGAGCTTTTGAAGAAGGAGCTTGAAAAAGAACAGAAGCAGCCTTCTGAGGAGGAGGTTGTAATAGGAGGTGGAAAGCCTCCCAGCAGGGAGGAGCTTGAGGCCTTTGATAGAGAGATTCAGGAGCTTTTGAAGAAGGAGCTTGAAAAAGAACAGAAGCAGCAGAAGAAGGATAAGAAGCCCTCAAAGGCTGATAAGAAAGAAAAGAAAGGAGATACCACCATAAGGGTGGATGTATCAAGACTTGATGCCCTTATGAATCTGGTTGGTGAGCTTGTTCTTGGCAGAAACAGGTTGCTTAGGCTCATCCAGAAGCTTGCCGCCAAATACGAGGGAGACGAGCTTATAGAGACCCTTGTGGAAACCATGGATCAGGTGGACTTTATAACAACAGACCTCCAGATGGCCGTTATGAAGACCAGGATGGTTCCCATAGCCAGGGTGTTTAACAGATTCCCAAGGGTTGTTAGGGACCTTGCCAGGGAGCTTAGAAAAGAGGTTAAGCTTATCATAGAGGGTGAGGACACAGAGCTTGACAGGTCTATTGTTGAGGAGATAGCGGATCCTCTCGTTCACCTTGTAAGGAACGCCATTGACCATGGTATTGAGCCGCCTGAGGAGAGGGAGCTTATAGGAAAGCCCCGCCAGGGCACTGTGAGGCTTGCGGCGTACCACGAGGGTAACCACATCGTTATAGTGGTTGAGGACGATGGAAGGGGTATAGATATTGAAAAGATAAAGAACAAGGCCCTTGAGAGAGGACTTGTTAGCGAAGCTGATCTTGCCCGTATGAGCGAGAAGGACATTTTGAATCTCATCTTTTTGCCGGGCTTTTCCACTGCAGAGAAGGTTACGGATGTTTCGGGACGTGGAGTTGGAATGGATGTGGTGAAGACCAATATAGAAAAGCTAAACGGAACCATAGAGATAAACACGGAGCTGGGTAAGGGAACCCAAATGATTATAAAGATACCACTCACACTGGCTATCATTCAGTCACTTCTCGTCAATGTGGGAGATGAAATATACGCCATACCTCTGGTTTCTGTGGTTGAGGCGGTTAAGATATCCAAGGATGAGATACAGAAGGTTGAGGGGCAGAATATAATTGTGTTGAGGGATTCGGTGCTTCCTCTTGTGGAGATGGCTGAGGTATTTGACATTCCCAGAGAGGAAAAGGGTGACTACATATACGTTGTGGTCTTAAGCATTGGTGAAAAACGCTTCGGTCTTGTGGTGGACAGGCTTATAGGTCAGGAGGAGATAGTCATCAAGTCCTTGGGCAACTACCTTTCCAATATTCCTGGCATTTCTGGTGCCACTATTATGGGTGATGGAAGAATAACTTTAATTGTTGATGTGGCTGGTTTAGCCAATATGATAACGAGGGTGGCGTGATGGATCTAAGGCAGATAGCGGAAATGCTAAAAAAGGAAATGGAAGGTGAAGAGCAGATAGTTCAGGAGGACTTTATACAGCTTGTGGGCTTTGTGATTGGAAAAGAAGACTTCGCCGTGGACATCCATGCGGTTAAGGAGATCATAGAGGTTCCGGATATAACTAGAGTTCCTAAGGCTCCCCACTATGTGCTTGGTGTTATTAACCTGAGGGGTCACATTGTGCCCGTTATAGATCTGAGGAAGAGGTTTAACCTTCCCTACCCCTTTGAAGGGGATGAAGAGGAGAGGAAGATAGTGGTGGTGGAAAGCGAGGATAAGGTGGTTGGTATAATGGTTGACAGTGTTACCCAGGTTTTGAGGATTCCCTCCTCCCGCGTTGAGCCTCCCCATGGGATGATTTCGGGTATAGAGTCTGACTACATTGAGGGCATTGGAAAGCGGGAGGGAGGCAAGGTTGTGGTTATTTTGAACATAAACAAACTTTTAGAGGAATGAGCTATGGGGTGGAAGCCTAAGAGTGTTCCAGATGTTTTGCAGCCTGGTAGTAATGAGTTTGAGCTGGTGGAGTTCTGGATAAAGGACTACAGAGGCGAAGGAGATATCTACACCTACATTTTTGGAGTTAACGTGGCTAAGGTTAAGGAGGTCGTTTGGCTTCCCGAGATAATAAAGGTGCCTAACCTTCCACCAGCTATAGTAGGTGTTATGAATTTGAGAGGTTCCGTTATTCCTCTCGTGGATCTTGCTGGGTGGATGGGGGTTACCGAGCCTCCAGATCTCAAGCGTAAGTCCGTGATAATCACAGAGTTTTACAAGGTCCAGATAGGCTTCATAGTTCATGAGGCAAAGCGTATAAGGAGGGTTAGCTGGGATAAGATAAAGCCACCTCCAGATGTGCTTGTGGCTCAGTTTGGGACCAAGGTTACGGGAGTTATAGAGATTGAGCAGGACAAGTTCCTGCTTGTGCTTGATCTAGAAAATGTCCTTGCAGAACTGGGTCTTATCTCCATGCCCGAAGAGATAGAGGTTGAGGAGGTGACGGAAGAGGTTAAGGGACCTGTGCTTATAGCCGATGATTCCTCTGTTGCCAGAAAGATACTCAAGGACATCTACACCAAGGCGGGCTTTGATGAGCTTATAATAGTGAAGGATGGAAAGGAGGCCTGGGATACACTTAACTCTCTGCTCAAGATTGCGGAGGAGAAGGGCAAAGATATATTGGATCTGGTTTCTCTGGTTGTGACGGATGTTGAGATGCCCCAGATGGACGGATACACGCTGACGAGGCTTATAAAGGAGCACAATGTGCTTTCCAAGCTGCCTGTTATTATAAATAGCTCCCTGTCGGAGGAGTCTAATATTGAGAAGGCTGAGATGGTTAATGCTGATGCCTTCTTTGTAAAGTTTGAGCCTGAGGAGCTTATAAAGGTTTCAAGGGAGCTTATATTAAAGGCCCGGAAGGGGCAGCTTGGAGGACCTGCTATGACTAATAT
>JALVZS010000100.1:5608-9659 GCA_027022065.1 bacterium | reverse complement strand
AGGTATCCCGATGTAACCGAAGATGAAGTCACAGAATATGTATCCACGTGGCTTCCCCATGCTGAAGTAGTATCTATAGCTAAATTCCGCCCCATAGGTTCAAAGAAGCTATTATCAGAAGAAGAAGAAGAAGAAAAGAATAAAATTCCCTACCGTCCCTGCCCACTCTTGTATTCACAAATGGTGATATCCTGGGATGGAAGAGTGGGGCTATGCTGTGAGGACATAAACATAGAAGTATCCCCAGGCACCTTCGGCCCTAAAAATCTAATTGATCTATTCAACAGCCCCCTTTTTGACAAGATCAGAAAACTACACGAGCGCAACAAAAGACATAGGGTGCCTATCTGCAGGGAATGTGACGTCTGGGCAGCAGACATAGTACTGGCTAAAAGAACGGAAACCATAGGAGGAATGGAGGTTGAAGTTACGGAAACGCCTGCAGCAACTATTTACAGGAAAAAAGCGTGAAGCCATCGCCCTATGGCCCAAAATTAAACCTTCTTCCATCTATGAAGAGCGATACGCACAGCAGTTTTGCCTGGAAAAGATCAAAAGTCTAGTGGGAGAAGTTATCTTTTATGATCCTGATAAGGACGTAGACCCGCACATACATGAAATTAAAGCCGATAAGCTTGTAGTTTTTAATGATCCTTACACGTACATATCAAGTAAAGGCCTAGAAGTTTTACTGGAAAACTGCGAAAAAGGCACAGCTGTTTTCCCCGTATATTCGGCAGAGGCTACATGCCCAGAACAGCTTGTGCAACCTCCTTTTACCTATGTAGATCCCCTTTCTTTCGAAGAGGCTGCCAAACGCATGGTTAAATACGGCAGATTGATAGAAGTTAGCAATCCAGACTCTGCCTGCTTTGTTTGCAAACTGGAAGATTTAAGCTTTATAGGCACCCGCAAGATAAAGAAGATAGTACACACGGGCGCCCTCGCTCATAGGTTTATCAACATGTTTTCATCGCCTAGGGAAGACCTCATAGAGCTTGTTCCCCAAAGTGCTCAGGTGGTCCTGGACGTGGGATGCGCCGAAGGAAGGTTCGGCAAAAGACTTAAGGAAAAATACCCTCGCATTATAGTTGATGGAGTTGAACCGGAACCTCTACTGGCCGAAAAGGCCAGAAAGCACTACAGAGAAGTATATGAAGGACATTTTGAAGATGTAAAACTGAACAAAAACTCATACGATGTGATAAACATGGGAGATGTGTTGGAACACATGTATGACCCTTGGAATGCTCTAAAAAAAGCTTCTGAACTGCTAAAGCCAGGAGGATTCCTTATAGGAAGCGTTCCCAACGCTTCTCACTGGAGCATTGTGAGGCAACTTGTAATTGGGAACTTTGACTATATACCTGTAGGGCTTCTGTGCATAAGTCATATTAGGTTTTTTACTCTTAAAACTTTGTCTAAAAGTCTGGAAGATGCTGGTTTTATACTAGACGAGATAAAAAGGTTAGAAGTCCCACCAACTCCTAAGGCTTCCAAATTGATAGAGGAAATCGCCAAGAACATCCCAGAAACAAGTCTAAAAGACTTATACTGTGCTGAGATTCTTTTTAAGGCTAAGAAACCGTGAGAGCTTTTCGGCAATCAATACTGTTAGAAGCTTGAAACTTATCCATTTAGGATTAAACCTTCTTAGTCTTTTATAGCCTTTTTCAACCAGTTCTTTGTATAGCTTGCGATCCTCACACAGCCTGACTGCAAATTTTAAAGCCTCCTCAACAGAGGAAAATAGCGGATAATCATTACCACACGTCTCCCTTATGGGAGGAATGTCCCTTGCAATAACTGGGGTGCCACAGGCCATAGATTCAAGAACAGGCAGGCCAAAGCCATCCTTATAGGGCATATAGACAGTCAAAAGAGCATTCCTATAAAGACTCGGCATGTCACTGGGAGGAGCAGTGGCAAAGACATCCACAGAAAACCTTTTTTCCAAGTTTAAAGTGTTATGAGGAGAAAGCCTAACTATTTGTAATCCCTTAAGCTTCTTTAGATACCAGGCTACATTAAGAGCATCTTTCACTCCCTTGAAAGGATAAAGAAAACTACCTATCACCAAAACCATCCTTAACTTGTTTTCAATGTTTAGAGGTTTCCGTGGATACCCGAAAGGCAATGGCTGTCCTATGTTTACAATACGGTCTTTACAGAAGGCTTCTAACCGTTTTTTCAAATACCCATTAACGACCAACCTTGTGCAACTCAGGCTGTAGAATTCCTCTACGTCTTTTCTTAGATGTTCCAGACCGAGATTTTCTAAATAATCCACTTCAAAGCCCTGACACAGATGAACCATGGCAACTTTTTCATACCATTTTTTATAAACTTCAACCTGATCAGGGCTGGTCAAAACCACCACATGGTACTTATCAAAGGAAATGCTTTCAAAGGATGCACATGTCACCTCACAGTACCTAGGGAAGAACCACTGAGGGACTTGATCCCTGACAAAAACGGTTGTCTCTACCCATGGAAAGAAAAGAGCAAGCCTCTCAGCATATTCTAGAATAACCTTCGCCCCACCGGATAACCCCCCACATGAAAGCAGAAAGGCGACTTTAAAACTCATTGAAAGCTCCACCTGTAGGGAAGGCGAACTACTCCTATTTCCTCAGAGCCTTCTTTGGGAAGGACCTTAAAGCGTTTCACTTTTCTGGAAAGAACCACATTGCCCGTGTCATCTAAAAGCACGGCATGAAGCTCGTAAAGTCCTTGCAGCAAAGGCAGCTTTTCAACTCTCCACACCACTGTTGAACCGCTTGCCAAAGGTTTGAGTCCATCCATCTGCGTTGAAGTTGCGTAGACAATTAAGCCATCATTGCGACTAATACCAAAGCTCACATGACAGGGTTCTACCTCGCTTTCAAAGACCACCTTGGCTTCAAAAAGATCACCACTTTTGTAGATGTAAGGCTCTTTGCCACTTAACTCCAATTTGAACTTAACGCCTTTGGCACTTTCTCCTGTAACATATCCAACCGCGGAAGCTTCCTTTTTCTCCATGGATCTAACAAAATCCTCATACTCAGCCGTCACCAAATCCGCCGGGCCGTCCATGCGTACCTGCCCCTTGTGAAGCCATATAGCCCTTTCGCACAGGTGATTCACATGGTACATGCTATGGCTGCAGAATATCAGCGTTTTCCCACGATTTTTAAACTCCATTATCTTGTTAAAACTCTTCTTCTGAAAGTGATAGTCCCCCACAGAAAGGGCCTCATCTATAATGAGTATATCTGGATCCACCATAACGGCCAGAGAAAACGCCAGCCTTACAAACATACCCGAAGAATAGGATTTAACAGGCTGGTCTATAAACTCTCCAATTTCCGCAAAATCTATAATTTCCCTCTCCAAGCTGGGAGTAAGGTCCACACCCATAAGGGAAGCAGACATCCTTATGTTTTCCCTACCGGTAAATTCCGGGTGGAAGCCTATACCGAGCTCCAGCAGAGCCGCTCTTCTTCCATTAACTTCAACCACACCTGTAGAGGGCTTTGTAGTCCCTGCTATTATCTGTAGCAAGGTGCTCTTTCCGGAACCATTCAACCCTATCACCCCAACCGTTTCCCCTTTCCTAACATCAAGGGAAATATCCTTAAGAGCCCAGAACTCCTTGTGCCTTTTCCCCAATCCAAGGAGTTCCTTGAACCTGTCCAAGGGCTTGCTGTACAGCTTATATAACTTAGACACCCCTTCCAGCCTAACGACGGTTTCCATCCTCAGAATTTGTAATTTAAGTATAGATAGGCATATGTTCCGGGTCTCTTGAATTTTATGTACCTTCCCTCAAGCTCTTCCCTAGTATCCAGTAGGTTTTCCAGCTTTAAGGTTAAGCTTAAATGATCGGTTATTTTTCTTTCCAAAAAGAGATCCACAAGCAGTTGAGGAGAGGACTTAACATGGCCTTCATACTTGACATCGGGAAAATCTATAGGTCCAAGGTATACTCCTTTGAGACCTACCGTCTGCTTGTCCGACTCGTAGCTAACGCCAAAGGACGAGAATATTCTGGGACCTATCTCAACCC
>JALVZS010000100.1:0-5598 GCA_027022065.1 bacterium | reverse complement strand
TAAGAGTAAACCGCCTCCATAGATTCGGGGGTTATAATTATGTAGTCCAGCACTTTGAACTTTTCCTTTCCCCCGTTTCTGTTGAGATAGGTAATGTCGAACCACCCCTCCAGCTTCTTTCTTTTAACATCAATCCTAAACTCAGTACCCCATGTGGAATAGTCTGCCGGCCTTGAGTATCCCATGTAGGAATCCTCGCTAACGTGCCTTTCCACGTCGTTGTAAAAAGGCATTAACTTTAAACTCAGCCATTTCCAAGGGCTGTATCTTACCTCTGCACTGACAGACGTAAGCTTTTCTGGAGAAACCTTGTTTCTGAGAAACTGAGAAGCGTAGGGAGTTCTGTAAGATGTGCCACCTACAACCTTCAAGGAGAATCTATCCGAAGGGTAAAAACCCAAGCCCACAGTGTAAGAAACCTTGCTTTCGTAATCACTGTGCTTATCAACTCTAGCACCAGCCCACGCCTCAAACGCCTTCCACCTGTGCACATACTGAGCAAAGGCAGAGTAAAGGGTGGTGTCAAAAGACCGCTTGTCAACCAGAGGAGATACAGGGACAGACGCAGCTAGGTACTCAGGTATAAAACTTCTAACGTTCACCACCGCGTTCTTTGCAAAGTTTCTCCTTATGGAAGCTCCAACTGTCAGAAGCCCCTTACCGTCAAAAAGCTCCTTCGTCACCATTCCTTCAAGTAAATAGATCCTATCCCTGTAACCGTAGGAGTACTTCCCATCCCTCTGCGTTATATTCCACTGAGAAAAAGCCCCCTTAAGCTTGAAAAGGGCACTGCCAAGCTCTTTTTTGTACTCAACTTTGAAAAGACTAAAGGGAACGTCTTTTCTAGAAGTCCAGGAAACCTCTCCCTCCCTCAATTTGAGCCTTGCTCTGTAAGGTCTCCTGTAGCTTGACAGCCGGGCACATACCTGAAGAGAATCCATCACATAAAGATTTAATCCCCCCTCCCAGAACTCCTGAGCCAGTCCTCCCAGGAACGACTCCTTCCTCTTGTAGCTCAAGAAACCTGCAACATCCCATAGGCCAAAATCCTTGCCAAAGGACATACCAAAACCCCTATACCCATCAGGGGTGCCAGACATAACTTTCATCTGCAGACCGGAAAAGTCTCTCCCCCTTTTAGGCACTATGTTTATGACTCCCGCAAAGGCATCAGGTCCCCACAGCACAGAGCCGCTACCCCTAACCACCTCTATCCTCTTCACCTGATCAAGAGAAAGCTCATCACCCAAGGGATAGATGGCCTTTGTGCTATCAGTGGTCAAAGGCACCCCATCGTAGAGCAACAGTGCTCCTGAGCGTATCCCTCTAAGGAACAGAGAATAGGCACTCTCTAACGGGAGAACAGAAAATCCAGGAACAGTGGACAAAACCTCCCCTAGAGTTCTGAAGCCGTACCTCTGCATCTGCCTATCAGTGATAACATCCGCCACGGCAGGTGCTTTATAGGGAAGTTGTGGCTTACCGGTTGCTATTGTGAGAACCTGATTGTCTTCCCCCACAAACAATAGCTTTTCCGAAAGGTACGGATTAGCATGAACCGTGGCACAGAAGCACAGAAGTAAAAGCAAAACCAGCACCTTACTTCTCCTCTTCCAGCATCTTTAGCCTCGTTCTGAGCTTTGTCCTTGTTAGTCCCAACAACCTTGCAGCAGCACTTTTGTTCCCGCCCGTTCTCTCAAGGGCCTGTTTTATGAGCTCCTTTTCCAGCTCTTCCAAGGATATCCCTTCCGGAGGAAGCTCAAACATGTATTTCCTTTGTGTAGGCTTGGAAGAAGCCGTCAGGAAGGAAAAGTGCTCAGCGGTTAAGGGCAGTTCCCCTCCCGACAGGATAATCGCCCTCTCTACCGCATTGGCAAGCTCCCTAACATTGCCAGGGAAAGGATACTCTTCAAGAAGTTTTTTGGCCCCAGAGGTAAGCACAGGTCCCTGAGGGGGCTTCCCCATCACCCTCTCCACAAACAGCCTCGTTAGAGGCTCTATATCCTCTCTTCTCTCCCTTAGAGGTGGGATGTATATGGGAAACACATTCAACCTGTAATACAGATCCTCTCTAAACTTGCCTTCCCTTACCAACTGCTCAAGGTCCTTGTTCGTAGCAGCTATTATCCTAACATCAACTGGTATCTCTTCAGTACCACCTATCCTTTGCACCTTCTTTTCCTGCAACACCCTTAGAAGCTTCGCCTGGGCCTCCAGAGGCATATCCCCTATCTCATCAAGAAAAACCGTGCCTCCATTGGCACTTTCAAACACCCCCTTCTTGCGGGAAGTGGCTCCAGTAAAAGAGCCCTTCTCGTAACCAAAGAGTTCCGATTCTAGAAGAGTGGACGGGATAGCAGCACAGTTAACCGCTATAAACCTGTGCTTTGCCCTAGGGCTTATCCTGTGGATGTATCTTGCAACCACCTCTTTGCCCACTCCCGACTCGCCTGTTATCAGAACGGTGCTTCCCTTCAACTTTGCCACCTTCTCCGCTAGCTGTATAACTTTCTTCATCGCCTCAGATTCGCAAACGATGTCCTTGGGCAGCGTTTTTCTGTCCAACTCTTCCTGAAGCTGTCTCTTCTCTGCCAGTATCCTTGATATGCCAAGGGCCTTCTCCACGGTTAAGATCAGTCTGTCCTCGTCAAAGGGCTTTGATATGTAGTCTACGGCCCCCATCTTCATTGCTTCCACAGCAGACTCCACTGTGGCATAGGCAGTGATGAAAACCACGGGGACAGGATATTCCAACTCATTCACCTCTCTAAGAAGCTGCAGCCCATCCATACCCGGCATCTTTATGTCGGCTATCACCAGGTCGTAATAGCTCTCCTTTATTTTGGCCAAGGCTTCCTCACCCGTGGTAGCTTCATCAACAGAATGGCCCCTTAGAGAAAGCATGATCTTAAGAATCTTCCTTATCTTCTCCTCATCATCTACCACTAGAATCTGCGCCATCTTCACCCCTCCTAGGAAGAAATACGCAGAAACAGGCACCTCCCAGGTGAGAATCCTCAACCCAGACCTTTCCCCCCATGGAATATGCCTCCTGAGAAACTATGGCCAAACCAAGCCCCGTTCCCGAAGGCTTTGTGGTGTAAAAGGGCTGGAAAATCTTATCCTTCTCCTCCTCACCAACACCCGGTCCATCATCGTGCACCTGGATGACCCAGCCCTCTTCACCCTGGGTTACTCTTATAAGTATCCTTTTAGCACCGGCCTCCACAGCGTTTCTCACGAGATTTACCATTATCCTCTCAAGCTTCACAGGATCCGCCGTTATCTCGTTTACCTCAGCCTCTACAGAGATCTCAAAGTCACATCCATTCATGCAGATCTTTTCCTTGAGATTCTGCAGAAAATCTTTAATGTTTATAACCTTAAGAGAGGGTTTACTGAACTTAGCCAGCTGTAAAAAGTCCTTTATTAGTCCATCTATCCTTTTAACTTCCTCTTCAATGAAGCCCAAAAGCTGCAGCTTCGTTGCCTTATCCACTTCCTCCTTCCTAAGAAGGTCCATAGAACCCTTTATAATTCCAAGCGGATTCTTTATTTCGTGAGCCACGGCAAAGGCAAACCTGCCAACATCCGCTAGAACCTTTTGCTTGGCAGACTCCTCATAGGTTTTTCTCAACAGCTCCTGATGCTCCTTCAAAGAAATCAGCATATCTGAAAAAGCCCTAGAAAGCTCAGCAATCTCCGGAAGACTCCCTTCTTTTATAACCACATCCAGATTACCGCCACTTACCTCCCTCACCGCCTGTAGAAGTCCTATGAGGGGATTAACTATAGCCCTTGATACGGTGTAATACGAAACAACCGTCATTATAACTATCACCAGCATAACCGCTAAGGCTATCTTGTAAACGAGCCTTTCCAAAATCTCCCTTAGGTGCTTTTCCGTGTAGAAAATGGAAATAGTTCCCAACGCTTTTTTCCGCCCGCTTGGAAGAAACACTATGGATTCCTCAGACTCGGCCATGTAGACGGGAACATCTATGTGTTTACCTTCAACAGAGCCAAGCTTAAATATCTGCTCACCCTTATCGTCCTCTATCCTAACACCTATTACGGCAGGATCCTGCATAACTGTCTTAGAAAGCCTAGACATCAAAGACACATCCCTGAACAACAGCGATATGCTCACCCCAGTGGCAAGGTGACGAGCAGTAAGCTGCAGGTTTTCCCTAAATCTGCTCTCAACGACCTGGGAAAATATATTGTAAGTTATAGCCGTTACAGCCAGCGAAGATATAACAACCGTTACAGTTAAGATTGCAAATATCCTAGCGTTTATGTTCCACTTCATCTCCCCACACCCAAGAACTTTAGCACCTTATCGTTAAACAAGACCCGGTACACAGCGGGTATCCACCTGCCCTTTTTCTGCCCAACGCAGCTTCCGAGCAGCTTTGCCGTTTCTTCTCCCGTCTTCTCATAATCTATAGTAACCGCTACCCCAGCCCCCACCTGCAGAAAGAATCTGTTGTAACCCACTGCTAGCTTTCTATGGAGCAGGGCTTGATTAACCAACCACCTTATAAGTCCTTCGGAAGAGAAAATGGGATCAGGAACAAACAGCAAAACGTCTATGTCTTTCCAGAGGATATCAAGCTTTTTCTTTAACTCCTCTATAGAAGATATCCTAACAGCCGCTACGAACGCTTTTTTATCAGCTTCTTCTCTTATCCTCTCAATGTAAGGCTCAATGGCCTGATCAGAATATAGAACCAGTATCTTAGGAGTTTTTATTAGCCCGACCACGCTGTCAATTATCAGTCCGGGGGGAACCTCTGCATAAACTCCACAATCACAAGAGTTATGCCAGTTGCCTATGAAAGGGTATATTATCAGAGAGCAAATTTTATGTTTTTTAGAACTGCCAGCAACTATGTTTGAAGCAAAAGCCCCTACCCCAACAGAGCAGCCACAAGGGCTGTTTTTTAAAACTCTGGCCGTTTCTCCGCTACCCGCTATGACTAGCCTAACATCAACCCCTTTTAGGTATTCTTTAAGTCCCTGCGCTATCTCTATATAAGGCTTGAGCCTGTCAGAGAGAACTACATCCACACACCTGCACAAAGAACCAGCCCGAGCTGTGCTAAAGAGGATGCTGATATAGTAAAACAAAAGTAATATAACTACCCCGCTCCTCAGAAACGCTCTCCAAAGGGATAATTTAATGATCCTGCTTAAACTTACACAAAATCCTTAAAAAGCTTCAACCTTAGGAGCAAAGCTGTAAAAAGAAAAAGGCACAACGAAGCGGACATCGTCGCCACAGATAAAAGCCAGAAACTGAGGCTTACCTTTACCACTCCACCTATCCAGCCACCTTCCTCTGTAGAAAAGCTTTAGATAAGCTTCCCCCTCCCCACAGGTGTACACCTTATACCAACCAAGCTCTTCAGGCCTCCTAGAATACCAGTCCCTCAAATCCTCCGCATCTGTTATAGGAGTGCAACTTTCAAAAAAGCTTCCTTCCTCAGCCTTCAGAGCCACCCCGTAAACGCCGGGGATCCCGCTTCTAAAAAGCGGAACCGAAGACAAAAACCTTAACACCAGCCACACAGATAACGACATCCACCCCAGAAG
>JALVZS010000099.1 GCA_027022065.1 bacterium | reverse complement strand
GGTATGGCTTCGCTTGTTTCATACTGTTACAACCTCTTTGATATATGGCTTTATAAATGGGCTTATCTCTTCTTCGGTGAGCAGATCAACCTTCACGTTCAGAAGTTTCTCCAATTCCTCTTGAATTCTCATAAATTCAATGAACGTGGGAAGTTCCTCAAAATCAACTATTACGTCTATGTCACTTGACTTTCTCTGTGTCCCCTCTGCATAGGAGCCAAAAATCCTTATTCTTTTAATTTTATACTTTTTCCTCAGTTCATCTTTGTGCCTGTTTAAAATCTCCACTACTTCCTGTAGACTCCTCATACCGCACCACCTAAATCTGTGACGTCTTTCCTTCCAACCCTCCCTTGGAGTGCCCTTGAGACTCCTTAAACCCTCTTCCTCCTCGGCCACTGCGAGCCCGGGCTTCCAGACTGACTCTTATGCTGAGATCTCGCCCCTCAAGATACTTATAAAAGCAAGGCCAACTTCTTCATGATGTCCACCTCTTTACCTGCTCAACATTGTCTCCCATTTGCTCCCCTTTCTTTTCCTACTTGTCTTGTTAGTGAACCATCTTTCAAGGGGAGCAGGATATTTATGCTTTCTATTTCTCGAACTTCTCTTTTGGAATGCCTGCTTGTCTAATAATAGACATCAGTGTTCCTTTCTTAAGTTCTTTGTGATCTGGAACCGGAATCGTGATGGTTGTATCGCTTAATTTCTTCTGCATCACTATATGACTGCCTTTTCTTCTTACCTCTTCAAAACCGTATCTCTTTAGAATTTCACAGACTTCTTTCCCAGATAAGACCTTTAGTTTAGGCAATTGCTACCTCAATGGGTGTTACATACACATCTTCATGTAATCTCTCTTCTATCTCTTCTTTTGAAGCACACTCAAAGAAGAGAGCAAGTGCTTCTTTCAAATTTTCTTTAGCTTCCTCTATTGTGTAGCCCTGACTTGCGATGTCTAACTCAGGACATAATGCCACATACATATCTTCTTCCTTATAGAGCAGTGCTGTTAGTTTGTATCTCATCCTCCCGCTTCTCCCCATTGTGTTGTGACCTGGCCTAATTGAATGTATCCAATGTTCTGCTGTTCTTGTCAAGGCTTGGCCATAGGCAAAGTCTCGAAAAACCCGTGCTCTTCTGCTGAGCGGAGCCTCGATTAACCCGGATTGGCGCCATCCCGGTGGACGTTCCTCGGATGTGAAAAAGGCAGGGGTGTACTGCTTTCTTCCTTTCTCACCCAACCTGTCTTGTTCCTGGATCACCTTTCAAGGGGAGCAGGATAATATTTTCTTGAAAGCTTATCTCCAAGCCGTCTAAAGTGACCAAATGCAGTAACCTTCATTTTGATATTTGTAGAATGTTCATCAACATGTTTAAGATACTTTTGCACCTCAGGATTCAAATAAACCCTTACAATGACATATCCTAAAGTTGTCTCACAAATATCCTCAATATCAATAATCCCATTTTGCGTTGTTGAAACTTAAGCTGTTTAGCATGTCTAGCAAATTTATTAAACGTAGCTCCTTCTCTGTTCCGAGCATCTCCTTATCGAAAGTGAATCTATTGTAATCGATATCGAGAAATATAGAGGCTATCCCTTTATCTTTATGGAATCTATTTGTGTAATCACGTACGAATATAGCTTTCTCTAACTTACTCTGAGCACGCCGCGAAAAGTGGTAAGTTAATAAAGCGACTATGATTGTGACAATGGTCAGTATATTGCCAATAGTTATCTCTGGCACAAATTTCATGTTAAACTACCCCTTCTTAAAGCAACATTCCGCCTAACGCTTTGCGGACATATGAAGTTCGGCTCTGCCGAATTTGGGCAGAGCATAGCAAAGCCATATGTTTGCTGTTAGGCGACGTGCTGAATCTGACTAATCCAAAGTTTCCCATTTTCCCAGCTTTTCGCAATATCCTTCTGATAGTAAATCACATCCTTTTAAGAGGTGATTAAGGTAATCTTTGCTTGGTTTCAGTCCCTCTCTCACTTTGTCAGGGGTAGCAACATAGGTTATAGCTTCCTCTTCCTCACCATTATCAAGTTTCACCCATACTTTCAATTTTCTGTAATGATTCGGATATCCTTCATACCTGTCAAGTTTTTCTATATCTACATCCTGAATTGTATAAAGGATGCCTTCAACCACGCTTTCATCATCTTCTTCTATATTTGCATAACCTTCATTAGGGTTCCTCGAAGCAACTTTATCGAATTTTAATCTCCATCTTTCTAAAATTGCATGTTCTCGCTTTGAGAAATTAATTTCTCTCTCTTTCATCCGATTAGGATTCATGTTTGACCCATAAGCGAAATATTTCATCTATTCTCACCTCCTACAAGGATGTCGCCTAACTCGTTCAAATCCGAAATGCTCGGATATACTCCATGGTAATGATATCCGCAGTATTTTGCATATACATCCCACCGGTCGTCCCAGTAGGCAGCGTGGAGCGAGACTTGGTCCTGGAGAATGTACATCGGCGTACTTTCCTGCGATAGGCCAGGTCCTCTTGGTTACATGCCCCCTGCCTTTGCCTGCAAAACCAACCATCGGTCTATTGCCCCCACCCCGGGCAAATCCATTAGTGTTTATACGTTTATCTTAAAAGAATGCCCCTGGCAAGGAGGAAAGGACCGGGCCACGTTTGTGGTTCTTCCATGCCCACTCTGCCGAGCGGGGCCATGAACCAGACCCACCGGGGATGGGTGTCTATCGAGATGGCTTATAGAGCTCAGGCTCAGGCAATAAAACACCTCGATCTCGTGGAATGCGGGGCTCAAAAACTGATGCTGGTGGCTTGAAATGAAGGGAACAGTAATCCGAAAATGGAAAGGGTACAACCACCACATCTCCCATTACAAATCTTGCCAAGCTTCATCCTCCTCTGGTTTTAGCCAATCTTTTTTAAGGGATGTTTCGCTTGCTACAGCAGTTCCCATTTTTTCTTCCA
>JALVZS010000098.1:3034-9671 GCA_027022065.1 bacterium | reverse complement strand
CCACGAAGAAGACAGCCCCTTCTATAAGGAACAGATGAGGCTGCTTCTTGCCGCAAACGGCATAATAGACCCCAAAAGCATTGAGGATTACATCTCCATAGGCGGTTACCAGGCCATGTCCAAGGCCCTGACGGAAATGACCCCCAGGCAGATCATTGATGAGGTGATAAAGTCAGGGCTCAGAGGCCGTGGAGGAGCTGGCTTTCCTACAGGCTGGAAGTGGGACGATGCCGCAAAGCACGAATCCCCCATAAAGTATGTGATATGTAACGCCGACGAGGGAGATCCCGGAGCCTACATGGATAGATCCCTCCTTGAGGGAAATCCCCACAGTGTCATAGAAGGTATGATAATAGGAGCCTATGCCGTTGGCGCAAACCAGGGCTTCATATATGTTAGAAAGGAGTATCCCCTTGCCGTTGAGAACGCCACCATAGCCATACAGCAGGCAAGAGAGCTAGGGCTTCTGGGTGAGAACATCCTAGGAACGGGCTTTTCCTTTGACATACAGATAGTAAGGGGTGGTGGAGCCTTCGTTTGTGGTGAGTCTTCTGCCTTGATGGCCTCCATTGAGGGAAGGGTTGGAGAACCGAGGTCCAAGTACATACACGCAACGGAAAGCGGTCTTTGGGGACGTCCCACCGTGCTCAACAATGTGGAAACCTGGGCAAACGTTCCCATTATCATAAACAAAGGTGCAGATTGGTACGCCAAGATAGGAACGGAAGGTTCCAAGGGGACCAAAATCTTCTCCCTGGTTGGCGCTGTTAACAACACGGGCCTTGTTGAAGTGCCCATGGGAATAACCCTTAGAGAGGTCATATTTGACATAGGCGGTGGCATTCCTGGCGGCAGAAAGTTCAAAGCGGTTCAAACAGGCGGTCCGTCAGGAGGATGCTTACCAGAAAGTCTATTAGATCTTCCCGTGGACTTTGACAGTCTGGATCAGGCAGGCTCCATGATGGGTTCAGGCGGAATGATTGTTATGGATGAAAGGGCCTGCATGGTGGATGTTGCCAGATACTTCGTCAAGTTCCTCACGGAAGAATCCTGCGGAAAGTGCACCCCCTGTCGTGAAGGACTAAGGCAAATGCTAGAAATACTGAACAGAATAACCGAAGGCAAGGGCACAGAGGAGGACATAGAGCTCCTTGAAGAGCTAGGAGAGGTCGTAAAGAACGCATCCCTTTGTGGACTTGGAAAGAGCGCACCCAATCCTGTGCTTTCAACCATAAGGTACTTCAGGGATGAGTACATAGAGCATGTAAGGGACAAAAAATGTAGGGCCGGTGTATGCAAGGCCCTCATAAGGTACGTAATAGACGAGGAGGCCTGCACAGGATGCCATGTGTGTGCCCTCAGGTGTCCCGTGGGGGCCATATCTGGTGAGAGAAAGCAACCGCACAAGATTGACCAGGAAAAGTGCATAAAGTGCGGTATATGCAGAGAGGTCTGCAAATTTAACGCTGTGAAGGTGGAGTGATGGAGAAGGTAAGATTTGTAATAGACGGAAAAGAGGTAGAGGGTTACAAAGGAGAAACCATTTTACAGGTAGCAAGAAGGTACAACATCTTCATCCCCGCCCTTTGCTACCATGAAGAGGTAAAGCCGTATTCCGCCTGCAGGATGTGTCTTGTTCAGGTGAAAAAGGGCAAAAGAACGAGGCTAGTAACATCGTGCGACTATCCAGTGTCCGAAGGAATTGAGGTCACCACAAGAAACGAGCTCATAGATAAGTGCAGAAAGGTTGTCCTCCAGCTACTCATGGCTAGATGTCCGAACCTTCCCAAGCTAAGAGAACTTGCCCAAAAGCTGGGAGTTGAGGAACAACCAAGGTTTGTTAAGTCAAATGATGACTGCATCCTCTGTGGCCTTTGCGTGAGGACCTGTGAGCAGGTCGTTGGAGTTTCAGCTATAGGCTTTGAGGGAAGGGGCTTCACAAGAAGGGTCTGCACACCATTTGACGAGGAAAGCCCCCAGTGCATAGTGTGTGGTGCGTGCGCAGTGGTTTGTCCTGTTGATGTCATACCCATTGAGGAGAAGGACGGATACAGAATAATGCCTAGGTGGAACAAGGAAAGCAAACTTATCCCCTGTCCCAAGTGCGGAAGGCTATACCTTACAGAGGATCAGCTAAAGTTTCTTAGAGAAAAAACCGGTCTCCCAGAGGAAGAACTGACCACCTGCCCGGACTGCAGATAATAAAAGGCCCCTATACGGGGCCTTCAAATTCCACCTTACCATGACAGCCAACCGCCGTCCACTACCAAACAGTGGCCCGTGATGTATGAGGCCAAAGGAGAAACAAGAAAGAGCACCGCACCTGCCACCTCCTCGGGCCTGCCAAAGCGTCCCATTGGTATACGGGACATTAAAAGTGTGCGGACCTTTTCGTTTTTCTGCACGCCTGCCGTCATGTCCGTGGTTATAAACCCTGGACATACGGCGTTTACCCTTATGCCGTCTTTTGCCCACTCCACGGCAAGGGACTTGGTGAAAGTTGTAAGGGCACCCTTTGTAGCAGTATAGACCGCTATGCTGGCCATACCTATCAGGCCCACTATGGACGAGATATTCACCACCGAAGGCTCTCTGCCCTTAACGAGCAGGGGATACGCCCTATGACAGCAGTAAAAGACGCCCTTTAGGTTTACATCCAGCATCCAGTTCCAGTCCCTCTCTTCAGTTGAGGAGAAGGGAGCAAAATGGGGGCTAACTCCAGCGTTATTTATCAGGATATCTAGCCTGCCAAACTGGTCCTCAACAAAGGAAAAGAGCTTATCAACATCCTCTCTCTTTCCCACATTGCCAGAGATAACGTGAGCCTTTCCTCCCTTTCCCTCTATGGCTTCCTTCACCTGATTTAGTAAGTTTTCCTTCCTGCTAAAAAGCACCACCTCACATCCTGCTTCCGCCAGTGCTTCAGCAATGGCCTTTCCTATACCCCTGCTCGCCCCTGTTACCACCGCCAATTTTCCCCTTAAATCTATCATACCGACCTCCTCATAGCCTGAGCCTTTCTCTAACAGCCCTCTCAAGGGCCTCATTTCTCTCCCTGAGATAGGAAAAATGGGCTTTCTTGGTATGAAGCACCTGTAGATAGTGTAACAGAGCTATCAACAGCATCCCGCCCAGGGTATTGCCCAAGGTAGCTGGAACAAAAAGCCTCTTCAACCAAACAGTAAAGCTTACGGGGATACCGTAAACTTTCCCCAAAAGGACCTCAGAGGTGGAAACCACCACATGGGTAAAATGACCTGCGGCCATAACAAATATGCAGCTCCAAACGGCTATAAGTTTTGCAACCTCACTTCTTGCGGAAAGCACAAGCCAAGTCATTGTAGTTATTATGGCCCCGGCAAACACAGCGCTTATAAAGGCCTCGTGAAAAGGACGGGAAAGCTTATATATGGTAAGCCCTTTTATATAACTAACGGGAAGATGCCCTAAAGCATATTTGCCACCGACATGCACCAAAAGGGCAAAAATACATGCACCTAGCAGGTTTCCCAGAAGGGTAAGTATCCACAGCCTTACAAGCTTTGAGGCCCTTTCCCCTGCCTCAAGAACAGGGACCACAGGAACAAGAAAGTTCTCCGTAAAAAGCTCGCTGTGGGAAAGCTTAAGGAGAATAAAACCTATGGGAAAGAAAAGGGCACCCACCAAAGATGAAATCCCTCCATTATGAACGGCTCCTGCCGCAGAAGCCATGGCAACTGCACCGAAGGTAACGTGGATGGCACCTATCACCCCCGACATGAACATCTCAAGCCAGGGACGGGAGAGCCGCTTTATCCCAGCATCCACAGCCTTCTGAAAGACCAGTAAAGGGCCCTCCTCGTCTTCAGGCTCCTCCTTTCTAAGTGTCATAAGGGCCTGGGTAAAGAGCTGAATGTGCTCCTTCTCATCTTTCATTATCCCTTCAAGAAGCTGGGCTATCTGGGGATCCTCGGCCAGGAAGGCATCTTCTTTGTATGTATTGAAGGCCTTGTTCTCCAAGATGACGTTGAGCCTCAGTATATCCTCATCGGTCTTCATGCTGTCAACAAGGGAAATCAGCTCCTTATCCTGCCCTTCTGTTCCAGAGGATGGGGAGCCTCCCAATCTCTTTATGGCCTGTGCAAGCAAAGATGCATGGTATGCCTCGGTATAAGCCACCCCTTTAAATAGAAGGGCTATGTCTGTATCCCTAACCCGCTGGGACTCATGGTGATATACCTTCACAGCAATCCTTTCGGCTAAAAGATTGTCCTGAAGTCTCTTGAGAAGCTCCTCTCTGGAATACCCCACTAGGCTCCCCACCTGAGCTTGGTCCTCAGCACCTCAAAGAAGTTCCTGTTGGGATTCTTTATTATTTTTATCTTCTTCTTGGCCTTTCTCACCTTCACCAGGTCCTTAACTTTAAGGGCAAAGCCCACCTGCCCGTCAAGGGTAACGAAAACATCCTCGTTCTCCGTGTTAAGTAGCACCTCCACCTCGCAGGTATCGGGAAGCACGATAGGCCTCTGGCTTAGGGTGAAGGGGCATATAGGGTTGAGTATTATGGCCGGAATGGAGGGATACATTATAGGGCCTCCCGCCGCTAAAGAGTAGGCGGTGGAACCTGTAGGCGTGGAGATTATGAGGCCATCTGCCCTGTAAACGGTCAAAAACTTGCCGTCAACCGTCGTTTCAAGCTCTATTATCCTTGCAAGGGTTCCCTTGTTTATCACCACATCGTTCAACACCCTGTACTCCGCCACCTTCTCCCCGTGGCGGTATATGAAGGCCTCAAGCATGCTTCTTTCATCCACATAGTAATCCCCAGAAAGCACCTTTTCCATGATGTCGTAAAGCTCATCCAGGGTTACCTCTGTGAGAAAGCCAAGTCTTCCCAGATTCACCCCGAGAATGGGAACATCATTGCCGTAGGCCAGTCTTGCAACAGAAAGAAAGGTTCCATCACCGCCTATGACCACAATTACATCTGAGACATAGGGTATTTCCGACTTCTTGTAGTTGGACTCCAGCCCTGCAACAACGGCGGTTTCCTCGTCCAAGAAGACCTCCACATCCCTTTCTCTAAGCCACTTGACAAGTTCAGAAACCACCTTATCTGCGGGCTTTCTTGGCTTGGCTATAATACCTATCCTCATACCGCCTCCTGCTCTCTCCTATTTCTGCCCCATACGGGATGCCGCTTCTTCTCCTCTCCGTAAAGTAGCTCCATGAGAAGCCTCTTAAGGCTTTCCGCATCCAGCTCCCGTTTTATCTTTCCCTCAACCGCAAGAGAAACAATGCCCGTTTCCTCGGAAACCACAACAGCTACCGCATCCGTTTCTTCAGTAATGCCTATGGCTGCCCTGTGCCTTGTCCCTAGGGCCTTACTTATCATGGGATCAGAGGAAAGGGGCAGAAGGCAAGCCGCCGCCGCTATCCTGCCGTTTCTTATTATAACCGCACCGTCATGCATGGGCGAGTAGGGAAGGAATATGGAGATGATAAGCTCTTCAGAGACCACGGCATCCAGTATAATGCCCGACTCTATGTAGTTCTTTAGCCCCATGTCCTTTTCAAACACGATTAGAGCGCCGATTTTTCTCTTTGAGAAGTACTGACAGGCAGAAACCACCGCATCCACTACCATGCTCTCTCTAAGGGTAGGACCTATAGGATATATGGTTCCCACATCCGCAAGGCCCTTTCTGAACTCAGGCTGAAAGAGTATCACCACTATGAGTATGCCCACCTGCCAAAAGTTCTGGAAAAGCCACATGAGGGTCTTCAGCTCAAGCCATTTTGCAACAAGGGATAAAAGCACCAAAAAGAAAAGCCCAAGAAGCATACGAAAGGCCTTGGTGCCCCTAACCATCTTGATGATCTGGTAAACCAGGAAGGAAACGATCAGGATGTCTATAACATCCCTTATGCCCATGGAACGAAGACGCTCAAAATAGATATTATAGATATTTAACAGCGATCCCCGCATCTTGCTATTTCCCAAGCAACAAGAGCCGCCCTTTTAGCCTCCTTCACATCGTGCACCCTGACGATCCTCGCTCCTTTGAAAACGGAGATGGCAACAGCAGACAACGTGCCCTCAAGCCTCTCTTCCGGAGGAAGATCCAGGATCATGCCTATAAAGGACTTGCGGGATGGGCCTATGAGCACAGGGGCTACCTCGGAAAAGGTATCAAGATGTGAAATAAGCTTTAAATTGTCCTCAAGCCTCTTTCCAAAGCCTATCCCTGGATCCACCACCACCAGGTCTTCGGAAAGTCCCTTTTCTACAAGATAATTTTTCCTCTCAGTTAAAAACTCCTTAACCTCAGACACCACATCTCTGTAGCTGGGGTTCTTCTGCATATCTTTTGGCCTTCCCTGCATGTGCATAAGGACAAACAAGCACCTGTGCCTCACCACCACATCTGCCATGGCGCTGTCAAAGCGAGCAGCACTTACATCGTTTATCATCTCCACTCCCAGTCCAAGCGCCTCTTCCGCAACCTTTGCCTTGTAGGTATCAACAGAAACCACAGCTTCGGGAAATCTCTTTTTTATAGCTTCAACAACGGGAATGACCCTTCCCAGCTCCTCATCCAAAGGCACAGGATCAGAACCAGGCCTTGTGGACTCCCCACCCACATCTATGATATCT
>JALVZS010000098.1:0-3024 GCA_027022065.1 bacterium | reverse complement strand
ATGATATCTGCCCCCTCCTCCAGCATCTGCTCCGCCCTTTTAAGGGCAGCATCCACACTGGAATACCTGCCTCCGTCATAGAAGGAATCCGGCGTAACATTAAGTATGCCCATAATTAAGGGAGGGTTGGCCTCATCGCTTATAAGCCGTGAGAGATTCTCAGGCCGCATTCTCCTCTCCTCCAAACATCCTGCTCTTCTTCAGGTCAAACTGAGAGAGAATCTTGTCCAGTTCCTCTCCAGAAAGGACCTCTTTCTCTAGAAGCGCATCGGCTATGGCGTCAAGCACTTTTTTATTTTCCTCCAGAAGATACTTTGCCTCATCATAGCACTCCATCACTATCCTTTTAACCTCTTGATCTATCTCCTGTGCGGTTTTCTCGCTGTACTCCTTGCTTATGGCAAGGTCCCTTCCCAAAAAGACCAGCTCGTCCTTTTTACCAAAAGAAAGAGGACCAAGCTTTTCGCTCATGCCATAGGCACACACCATCTTCCTCGCTATATCGCTGGCTCTCTCCAGATCGTTAGCCGCCCCTGTGGTCTGGCATTTGAAAACTATCTCCTCGGCAGCTCTACCACCCAAAAGCACCGTTATGAGCTTAAGGAGGTATTCTTTCGTCTGGAGGTACCTGTCCTCCTCGGGCAACTGCTGAGTAACACCAAGTGCCATTCCCCTTGGGATTATGGTTATCTTATGAACGGGATCGGTGCCGGGGATGAGCTTAGCCACAAGCGCATGGCCCGCTTCATGGTAGGCTATCATTCTCTTCTCCTGCTCATTTATTATCATACTGCGTCTTTCAACACCCATTAGCACCTTGTCCTTGGCCTCCTCAAAGTCCTCCATCTCTATCTTATCCTTGCCCTTTCTTGCAGCTATCAGGGCAGCCTCGTTCACGATATTGGCAAGATCAGCTCCAGAAAAGCCCGGTGTTCCCTTGGCTATAACCTCAAGATCCACATCCTCAGCCAAAGGCTTGTCCTTGGTATGCACCTTCAGGATTTCCAGCCTACCCTTCACATCAGGCCTGGGAATCACTATTCTTCTATCAAACCTGCCTGGCCTCAAAAGGGCCGGATCCAGGATGTCTGGTCTGTTGGTGGCGGCAAGTATAACTATACCCTCTGATGTGTCAAAGCCGTCCATCTCCACAAGCAGTTGATTTAGCGTTTGCTCCCTTTCATCGTGGCCGCCGCCAATGCCTGCTCCTCTCTGCCTTCCCACCGCATCTATCTCGTCTATAAACACTATGCAGGGAGCGTGCCTTTTCGCCTGCTCAAAAAGATCCCTCACCCTTGCAGCACCAACGCCAACAAACATCTCCACAAACTCAGAACCGCTTATGCTCAAAAAGGGCACCCCAGCCTCTCCCGCTATAGCCTTGGCAAGAAGCGTTTTGCCCGTTCCAGGAGGTCCAACAAGTAGTATCCCTTTGGGCATCTTGCCGCCAAGGCGCTGAAACTTCTTAGGATCCTTTAGAAACTCTATAATCTCCTTAACCTCTTCCTTAGCCTCCTCTATATCTGCCACATCTGCAAAGGTAACCCTTTTGCTTTTGTCCACAATTATGCGGGCACGACTTTTGCCAAAGCTAAAGGCCTTCCCACTTCCCGCCTGCATCTGCCGCATAAAGAAGATCCATATCCCTATGAGAATGAGCAGCGGAAGCCAGTTGGAGAGAAAGCTCATATACCAGGAGTTCCTAGGCGGAGGCTTAACATAGATTTGAACCCCTTTCTCCTTCAGAAGTTTTATAAGATCGGGATCGTTGGGATAAACCACCTTTATGCGCACCTTCCTCTCTAAAGGCGGCTTTTTGCCCTGCACCTTGTAGGCCCACTCAATCATGGGCCTTAGCTTTCCCCCAACCTCCAAAAATGCCTTCCTATCTACATCGGTTATTATCTGGTAGTCCTTTATCACAACGCTTTTAACAGCGTTCTTCTTTACAAGCTCCAGAAATTGCGTATAGCTCAACTCATAAACAGGCTCCCTGGGCATATTGGAGAAGTTGAATATAAGAATTACTATGATCATTATGATGAGCCACAGAAGCAGTCCCCTTCCAAAACTGGGCCCCTTTGGTGGCCCCTGAGGTATCTTTCCGTTCGGCATAAAGCTCTCCTCCTAGTCCCTTGTTGTGGCCTTAATTCTAATAGGCTTCAAAAGAAGCTCCAAAGCATCCTCTGGAGAAGCCACTACAATGTCTGCCGTCTCCAGAGCACTTCTACAAAGCCCTTCCCTCCAGCAAACCGCTATACCTAACACGGCCCTTTTAAGCATAAGGTGGTCGTTGTACCCGTTACCCACAGCAACGGTTCTGTCTGCTCCCAGCCTTTCCACCCACTCCTTCTTCTGCACGCTTGCAGAGCGGTTACTATCAAGCACCACCACCTCCACCCCCGGGATCTTGTAGGTAGAGGCAACCCCAAAGGTATCAGAGGTTACTATATAAACCTTAACCTTCCCTGCAAGCTCTTCCAAAAGCTCCCTAATTCTATCAGGCATAACGCCGTCCACCGTTAGGGTTCCATTCATATCAAAAACCACATTCTCCACAAGCACCTTCCTACCGAAAAGCTCAAGCTCTATCACAAAACCTCCTCCAAAGCAGAAATTGTTTTCTCAACCGCCCTATCTGCCTGTAAGAACTTATACTTCACGCCCTTTAACCTACCTCCCCCCTCAAGGGCATCCTCAACGGCAGCCACAAGCCCCTCCCAGTCCTTAACCACCTTAACAAAACCTTCCACCTCCTCCATAACATCTAAAAAGTTGCTGTAAAAGGGGCCCATTATTGTGGGTCTTTCAAAGGCAAGCGGCTCTAAAGGATTGTGTCCTCCCACATCTACTAAAGAGCCGCCAACAAAGGCTACATTACAAACACTGTAAGTAGGAAAGAGCTCCCCCACGGTGTCAAGAAGCAAAACATCCGCCTCTTTCAGCTTTTCACCCCTGCTTCTTCTCCCACAAGAAAGCCGAAACTCCTTTATCAGCCCCTCTACCTGATCAGCATTTTCAGGA
>JALVZS010000097.1:2808-9674 GCA_027022065.1 bacterium | reverse complement strand
AGTCAAAGAGGGTTTCCCAAAAGTCTATTGACATAGCCTTTATCATTGCTCCACTTTCATATACGCTATTGCTCCGGGGAATAGAACCAGTTTCAGATTCTTAACCATGCCCCTTGCCGACTCTGAGGGACCTAAGAAGAGGTATCCTCCCACATTTAGATTCATAACTATCAGCTCTAGAGCCTTTTTCCTTGCAGGAGGATCAAAGTATATAAGGACATTTCGGCACATGGCTATGTCAACCTTATTACCTATCTGCTTCATGTGCCTTTCATCTGTAATACTCAGAAGTCTGAACTTCACAAGTGCTTTTACCTGTTCCTTTATCCTATACTTGCCATCAGGTGTTTTAACAAAGTATTTCTTGAGAAGCTCTGGGGGAACCATCCTTATGGAGTAATCGTTGTACTCACCTTTTATGGCCTTATTGATGGCTTCCTGACTGATGTCATTGGCTATTATCTGAACGTTCTTTTTAATCTTCATCTTTTCCATCACTTCTAGTGCAACAATGGCCAGGGTGTAGGGTTCCTCTCCTGTGGAACAGGCAGCGCTCCAAAGTTTAACAGAGGTTTTTTCCTTAAAGAGCTTTGGAAGTATTTCCTTTTCTATTATCCTAAACTGACCCTGATGGCGAAAAAAGAAGGTTTCATTTATGGTAACAACATCCAGCAGTTTGTTAAGGTTGCTGGTGTTGGTTTCTAAGGTTGAGATATATCTGTCTAGGTCCTTTACTAATCCCTTTGCAATAGAGTCTTCAAGGAACTTTTTGATCTTATCTTTATCTCTCCTTTGGAGGAAAAGTCCTGCTCGCTTGTATATTATTTTTGCTATCTGTTCCAGTTTCTCAGGAGAAACCTTCATTTACTTGCTCCAGGCTATTTCTGCAAAGTGGGCAGCATCCTCTGCATCGTCAAATACGGAAAAAACAAGTTCTTCAACTTCTTCCTCAGCTGCTCCCTTCGTTAGTATTCTCCATCCTTCGCTGTCTGTTAGCACAACCCCTAGAGTATCTCTGTTGTAATACATGCCTGTTATTCTTGTCAGTATGTTTGATATGTTTACCAAAGCTGCAAGCTCCTTGTTTCGGGCCTTGGAGGGCTCGTGATGATGCGTGACTACATCTATTATGAGATTGGGAAGCTTCCACTGCTGAAGCACAAGTTTTCCCACTTCTGTGTGGTCTATTTCAAAGACCAGCTTTTCTGCTTCTGTGGAAGGCAGATTTTTCTCTTCCGATAGTTTAAGTGCCCTCTCGTAATCTTCAGGAAAGAATATATAGAGTATCAGCTTTCCTATATCGTGCAGTATTCCTGCTGTAAACGCCTCTGCCTCGGGAAGGTTAAATCTCTTTGCCAGCCTTTTTGCTATGTGGCCGCAGGTATATGAGTGTTTCCAGAAGATTTCTTTGTTAAACCTTTTGCCTGCAAGATCGGACATGCCTGCTATGGATAGCCCTATCACTACAGGAACAAGATTCTTGGTCCCAAGCTGCATAATGGCTCTGTCTATGGAGGTTATCTCTCTACCATAGGGATTGTACATAAAGGAATTTGCAACCTTAAGTATCTTTGCAACAAGTAATGGATCCTTTTCTATAGCCTTTTTTAGTTCCTTTATAGAAAAATCTTCTTTGGAGGTTATGCTTAATATCTCGTGAACAACCTCTGGTAGAGGCGGGATGTTTTCTGCGTTCTTCAGTTTATCTGCTATTTTACGGGACATAGAGCTTCATTCCTGGGTATAGCTTTTTACTCTTTAGATTGTTTAACGCCATCAGCTTATCAACTGTGGTTTTGTGATCCCTTGCTATCTTCCAAAGGGTATCTCCCTTTTTAACCATGTAGTATCTAACCCTCTTTATCCTATCCCTGAAGTTAAAGTAGGATACAATGCCTCTACATATAGCATAAGCTACTCTGTCTCTAAAGGACGGGCTTGTAAGCTTTGCCGCATCTTCACTATTGGACATGAAACCAAGCTCGAGCAAAAAGGATGGAATCCCTGGGTTTTTCAACACCCTCAGTGATGCCTTTCTTATACCCATATTTTTCATATGAGACATGTAAGTTATGTATGCCAGTGTTATTTTGGCTGCCCTTTCCCCCTCGGTAACTGAAAACTCCTGTGCGGTGTCAAGCACAATTTTGTTGATGTTTCTGCTGTTTGTGAATTTTATGTCTTTCACTATATCTTCTGCGTTTTCTATGTTTTCCAGCATCCTTGCGAGGTTGCTTTTTGCACCTCTAGGGGAAAGCACGAAAGCCATAACTCCTTTCACCTTCCGTGACGGGGCCTTGTTGGAATGGATACTTATGAAGAGATCCGCACCGTACTCATGGGCTATTTCCACCCTTTTATCTAGGGGAATGTAGTAATCCCCATTTCTTGTGAGTAGCGCCTTTATGTTGGGCTCTTGATTGCAGTACTTAACCACTCTTCTGGATATGTCCAGCACTAGATCCTTCTCCACAAGCCCATACAGTCCTATGGCACCGGGGTCCATTCCTCCATGCCCTGGATCTATAACCACCACATACTTGTTTCGCCTTCTGGCCTCTGCACCTATTTTTATTCTCGCTTCTTTTTCCTTTAGGATTTCCTTTGCAGGTTTTAGCACATCAAGTACTATTCTGAAGGGCCTATTTTTGTATCTTCTTAGAACAAACAGTCTATAGCTGTTGGGCCTTTTCAACCTTACATATACTTTGCACAGGTTGCCGTAGTTTACTATCTGTATCCTATCAACAAGGGGATCGTTTATATTTATAAGCCTTTTGTAAGGAGGCCTGATTCTCCCTTTGAAGGATATTACGATAGTTTTCCCAAGGTTTGAAATGTAAGGTTTTGCTGGTTGCTTTAAGGCTATTACTATCCTTGTGTGGTCTGGTGCCGTCCAGAAATTTATGCCCTTTTCCGTATAGTATCCCCAGCTTTTGCTGGAAAGAAACAGTATGAGAAAGAATGCTAGACCTTTAACCAAGCGTCCCATTCTAAAAGAGCAGCCCCCTTTTCCCTGTCCTTACTGATGGCCTGGATAAGCTCTTCTATACTACCAAACTTCTTCTCGTCCCTCAACCTGAGCACAAAGTAGAGTCCCACCCTTTCACCATAGAGGTTCTCATTAAAGCCTATTATATGTGCCTCTACAGTTAGCTCTTCATCTCCAAAGGTGGGCTTTTTACCTATGTTAACCACTGATTTCATTAAAGCATTCCTTACATGTGCGAATGCGGCATAAACCCCATTTTTGGGGATAATCTCATTTTCCGCATCTATATTTGCCGTGGGGAATCCCAGCCCCTTTCCCCTACCCTTTCCTGGAACTACCCTCCCCACGATTTTATATGGCCTTCCCAAAAACTGGGCTGCTCTCTCCACTTTGCCCTCTCTTATGAGCCTTCTTATTCTAGTGCTACTTACGGGAATACCATCAAGCACTATATGAGGAACGGGGGTAAATAAGAATCCATGTATTCTAGAGGCGCTATGAAGCGTTTTTATATCTCCCCTTCTATCTCTGCCGAAACGAAAATTCTCCCCTACAGTTAGCGCTTTGCATTTAAGTCGTTTTACTAGGACCTCTTCTATAAATTCTTCGGGTTCCATTAGGTATAGCTCTTTTGAAAAGTTTAACACAATTACATTGTCTATTCCGTACAATCCTATCAGTCTTACCTTTTCCTCAAGAGGAGTAAGTATAAGCCTTTCTCTTTTTCCAAGAACCTTCATAGGGTGGGGATAGAAGGTTAAAACTACGGGTTTAAGCCCTTTTTCTTCTGCATTTCTCAAGCACCTTCTTATAAGGGCCTGATGTCCTAAATGGACTCCGTCAAAGTTGCCTATGGCTATGGAGGTAGGGGAAGCTTCTTCCACCTCTTTCCAAGAAAGAACCTTTATGCTGTTCATAGCGAAAGGATAATCCTCTCTATGGCCTTATACCTTTCTATGGTCTTTTCTATAATGTCTTTCGGAAGGGGCGGTGGAGGCGGCTGCTTGTTCCAGTCAAGGGTCTCTAGGTAGTCCCTTATGAATTGTTTGTCAAAGTTGGGAGGAGATATGCCCGGCTTGTAGGTGTCCACTGACCAGAATCTAGAGGAGTCCGGGGTTATCATCTCGTCAATTATGTAGTAGTTTCCCTCCTCATCAAGTCCAAACTCCAGCTTTGTATCTGCAAGGATGATGCCCTTTTCTATCAAAAGATCGTGGGCCCACTTGTAGATTTCTAAAATGATGGACATAAGCTTCTCCGCAAGCCCTCTGTCTCCCACTATCTCTTTGTATTTTTCTATGTTTACATTTTCATCATGGCCGGAAGAGGCCTTTATGGCTGGAGTAAATATGGGCTCTGGGAGCTTTTCCGCAAGTTTTAAACCCTTGGGTAGTTTTATACCGCACACCTCACCACTTCTCTGGTAGTCCTTGTATGCGCTTCCGAATAGGTACCCTCTTGCAACGAACTCTATGTCTATGCGTTTAAGCCTCTTTACCAAGACACATCTGTCCTTGAGCTCAGGGTATGATGATAGAAATGAAAGCTCCTTTTCTGGCTCTGTGGAGATAATGTGGTGTCTGTAACCCACCATGGAAAACCATTTGTTAGAGATCCTGGTAAGCACCTTTCCCTTTTCCGGTATCCCCTCATTGAAGACCACATCAAAGGCAGAGATCCTATCTGTGGCCACTATAAGGAGTTTATTATTGTCAACCTCATATACGTCTCTAACCTTTCCGGAGAACAACCTCTTTAGCTCCTTTATGTCTGTTTTGGTTAATGCCTGTTCCATAGGGGCCTCCCTTTATCGTTTGGCTATTGTTTATTAAACTCCCCCCTGTAAAGCAAGGTTGATTTTGTTGGTCAAATAAGTTATTTTTACTAAAAAAGTAAAGGGTGTGGGGATGTTTATAACAAGGCAGGCAGACTATGCTATAAGGGTGGTTATATACCTTGCCAATAGGTACGGTAAGTTGGTAACCGCCAATGTTATTGCGGAGGAGACAAAGGTTCCCAAGTCCTTTCTGCCCAGGATCATATCAACGCTTGCAAGCAGAAGGATTGTAGTTACGGAAAAGGGAAAAAGAGGAGGGGTTAAGCTTGCCCGCAGCCCTAGGGAGATAAGTATCTACGATGTGGTGGATGCTATAGATGGGATACCTGCCATGAATGTGTGCATAGAAAGGGACGATGTGTGCCCATATACCAGCTTCTGTAAGATGCACAAGATATGGCTTGAACTACAGAACTACATTGAAGAGAGGCTCAAGAAAACAACCATTGCCGATGTTGTGGTAAACTACGGGATGGGAGATACCTGATAGATAACTATCGTGGGGAAGTGGTCCCTCACCAGTTTGAAGTACCTTTTATCGTAATTGCGAAGTATATACATTTGGTTGAATAAGGACATATAGGGCTGTTTCTCCATTATGTAGGCGTAGGTCCTTCCCCTTTCTTTTACCACTTCAGCTATCAAACCTCTATCGTTAAGCACCTCTTTTGTAATGCCTTTAGCTGTTTTTTTAACCAGAAGGTTTATAAGGATGGCTCTTCTGTTGAGAAATACCAGTCCCTTGTTTTTGTCTATTACAAACTTCTCACACTTAATAATCTGCCCTCTTTCGGCACAGGTTCCTCCAGGAAGTATAGATTTCCAAAGTCCCTTTTTCTTTTTGAAGTCCCATGTTCCAAAGTAGTTTATCCATGTAAACTTGCCCACCAGGTCCTGCGTGAATGCCCAGTAAACCTTATGTTTTAGTGGTTTTGCAAAGTATCCGTTCATGAATTTACGGGTGATTTCCTCTGCTGTGTAGTTACCAGCCTTTATGGCTTTAACTATCCATTTGGCACCCACATTGCTTACGCCTAGGATAACATTGTGGGCTGTTTTTGGATCCGGGGTTGAGAAGGTAGTGGCCACAAGATAGGTTTTGGGTGTGGTTTGGCTTCCGCCGTCGTGGAAGACCCCATCCCCACTGTAATAGGTAATAGCATATCCATAGTCCCACCAGGTCCATATCCACCCCTTTGGCAGAGTGGAGAATTCCTCTGCCAGGTTAGGGGGGACCTTTGGGAACGCCACAACTGCCTTGGCTTCTTTGAAGTTACTGGAGCATATAAGCACAGCAACCAGTAGCCCTATCAAAGCCTTTACAGTTTCTACAAACAGGGGCTTTTGGAAGCTCTTTATGTTGCTCTTTTCTGCTAGTCTAAATGCTTCCTCTAGTCCAAATCCCAATCCCACGCCTAGAAAGGGGGCAAGGTACATGGCAAATCTGTTTCCACCAAAGAGGGTTATTAGACCTGTTAGAAGTGGGATGGCTACAAGTATAAGATCTTTGGTTCTCATAAGGCACATCAGGCCAAGAAGCACTAGGGATATTAAAAGTATCTCTTTCCCACCAATGGTTACTCTTGCAATTTCCTCAAGGGGAAGCTTCCTCAGCTCGCTAATGGACTGGAACACGTTGGGAAAGTCAATGGGCATACTGGGGCTCAGGTAGTTGCTTACAAAGTGTAGGGCCCTTTCTGTAAAGGCCTTTGCCCCGGTGAACAGCACATAGGGATTGCAGAAGAGGATAAGCAGTGGAAACTCCTTTTTGAACCTTGCTTTCACCTCATCAATGTTCCTTATGTTGCACGCAAGCATGTAGATGAGGAGGCAAAGTAGCATTCCGAATATCAATCCGCTGTGGAAATACCACCACCAGTAGAGGTTGCACAGAATACCAGTTGCCACCAGGTATATGAGCCTCTCCCTTTTGCCGCTTGCTTTTGCGTACTTCAGCATGGTGTAGGCCATGGCGAATGGGAAGAATAGATTTAACGAGTCTGTGTCCAGCCTTCCCACGCTTGTTCTTGTTATGAA
>JALVZS010000097.1:0-2798 GCA_027022065.1 bacterium | reverse complement strand
CACTAAAGTAGAGCATAAGGGGAATAACAAATAAGACGGCCAGTATGCATGGGGCAAGCAGGGCAAAGTTCTCTATACTTTTCCCGGTGATTTTTGTGTAAACATGGGCCAGCCAGCTTATCATGGGAGGAATGACAGGATATTCTGATCCATCGGGCACATATCTTAATGTATCATTTGCCCCAAACCATTCGTATGTTCCCTGGTTTAGCTCCTTGGCCCACCTTCCAAAGTAGTATGCATCGTAGCAGGTGAACAGGGGTTTATTGTGGAAGTAGAATATAAAGGGATACTTATGCCACACCTTTAGATCGTCAATCCTGCACCACAGACCGGCGGCTATGGCTATGAGTATACCGATGGCTATTAGTAGCTTTCTGTTCAACGGGACAGCTCCTCAAGTAGGTTTATTAAGGTTCTTGTGGGATGGCCTGTGGCACCTGCGCAAAAGTAGCGCCATGGAGATTCAAGAAAAGCAGGGCCGGCTATATCTATGTGTGCCCATCTTTCACACCTGACAAACCTTTTAAGGAACAGAGCCGCTGTTATGGTGCCTCCGTACCTGCTCTTTCCCGTGTTTCTTACATCTGCGTGCGTTCCCTCTATCTCATCCTCCAACCACTCGTTAAAGGGGAGCCTCCACATATTTTCGCCTGCCTTTTCTGCACATTCCAGTATGGTATGTGCTAGTAGGTCGTTGGTGCAGAAAAGGCCCGATGTATACCTTCCCAAAGCCACCATGCAGGCTCCAGTTAGGGTGGCCACATCTATTACGATATCCGGCTTTAGTTCCGATGCGTATATTAAAGCATCGGCGAGGATCAATCTCCCCTCTGCATCTGTGGAGTATATTTCAACGCTTACGCCGTTTTTATACACTATTATATCATCGGGCCTGTAGGCGCCTCCATCGGGCATGTTCTCCACGGCAGGTATTAGGCCGTGCACCTCTATGGGAGGCCTTTTTTCTCTTAAATACTTCATAACTCCAAGTACGCAGCAGGCCCCTGCTTTATCGGACTTCATCCTCTCCATATTGTTGGGGGACTTTATGTTCAGACCTCCGCTGTCAAAGGTAACGCCCTTTCCTATAACGGCCAGTCTAAGTTTGGGATTGGCTGGAGTGTAACTTATGTGCACGAACACAGGGGGATGCTTACTTCCAGCTCCTACTGTTAGTATGCCTTTCATACCTGAGGCTTCCAGATCTTTTTCTTTAAAGACCTTTACATCAAGGCCTAAAGATTTCGCTTCATCTATAAACCTTTCCGGGGGAAACTGGGATCCAGGCTCGTTTACAAGATCCCTCACATAGTTGGCCACATGGGCTTTAAAATAGGCATCCTCCACTAAAGCCATTATGTCTTCAGGAACATCAAGGTACATTTTCAGCGCTCTTTTCTGAGAGTTAGATTTGTACTTGCTGAAGGTGTAGTATCCAAGAGCTATACCTTCTGTTGCGGCATGCCAGAGTTCTTTTGATGCGTTGTCTAACGTAACACTGCACTCCTCTATCCCCATATCTTTCAGTTTCTGAGCACCTACACCTGTTGCTTCCCTTATGGATTCTAAGGAGCTTTTTCTTTTGGGTGGTTTAACCACCACGTAAATACTTCCGTTTCTTTCTGCTATGTAAACTTTTCCCGGCTTTACACTTGGTATGGGAAGACTGGGCTTTTCGGAAATACAGAGGCTATACTTGGTATTGCCCTTTCTCTTTATGAACTTTACATCCATAGCCAATCTGCTTGAAATAAAGCTTTGTTGAGGGCATAATACAAAAAAGGATATTTGGTGTAAAGGTTCCTTTGGAGCAAACGATTTTATTAAAAGAAGACAGAGAGGGTGGTGAGAGATGAAGATACTGGTGGTGGATGATTCATCTACTATGAGGCGCATCATAGTTAACACTCTCAACAAGCTCGGCTACAAAGATGTGGTAGAGGCTGAGCATGGCTTGGATGCCCTTGCTAAGCTGAAGGAGAATCCCGATGTTGGGCTTATACTAACAGACTGGAACATGCCGGAAATGGATGGATTAACCTTTGTTCAAACTCTTAGACGTTCTAAGACTTTTAATAAAATACCTATAATAATGATAACTACCATGGGAGCCAAGGAGGACATTGTTAAAGCCCTTAAGGCAGGGGTTAACAACTATATCGTCAAGCCTTTTACTCCCCAGATACTTAAGGAGAAGATAGAGCAGACATTGGCAAAATTTAAATAATAAGAGGGTTAAGCTATGGCAGAGCTTGAGTTTTTGGACGATTTTCTAGCTGAGGTTACTGAAATACTAGAGCAGTTAAATCAGGATCTCGTGGAGCTTGAGGAGCGTCCGGATGACTTGGATCTTCTTAACAAGATCTTCCGTGCGGCCCACACTATGAAGGGCACCTCCTCCTTTATGGGCTTTGAGAAGATGACCACCGTTACACATCGCATGGAGGACATTCTGAATCTTCTGAGGAAGGGGGAGGCGAAGCTTACGCCCGATGTGATGGATGTGGTGCTTGAAGCGGTTGATGTGGTTGAGCAGATCGTTGAAAACATTAGAGAGACTCAGGAAGAGGGGGATGTAGATATAACGGAGATTGTGAAAAAACTTGAGGATGCTTACGCCAAGCTTACGGGTCAGAAAAAAGAGGAGCCTGCCGAGGCCTCTGAGCCTTCTGAGGAGGAGGTTGTAATAGGAGGTGGAAAGCCTCCCAGCAGGGAGGAGCTTGAGGCCTTTGATAGAGAGATTCAGGAGCTTTTGAAGAAGGAGCTTGAAAAAGAACAGAAGCAGCCTTCTGAGG
>JALVZS010000096.1:2274-2978 GCA_027022065.1 bacterium | reverse complement strand
CTTCATAAGGTCCTCAATGTCCTTGACCTCTCCCTCTATAAAGTAGGGAAATCCACAGGAGCCAAAGGAAAGGTACCTTCCCTTCTCAAGGATTATCACTTCGGCATCTGGATCAAGCCTTTTTATCTTGGCAGCAGCCTTCGGTCCCGCCGCAAGCCCACCAACAATTACCACCCTTTTACCCATAAAAGACCTCCTTAACATTTAAGTCTGCAACAAGTTTAAAATATATTATGGCAAAAGCTCAAGAGTGTTGGTATTTTAATCACAAGGAGGCTGACTTGAGGGAAAGAATCACCCAAAAGCTCTCCCAAATAGAAAAGTGGTCCTGGCAGGAAAGACCTGAAGATCCCAAATGGAAAGCCGCAACTAGAAAATTATTAAGACTTGTAGATTTCTTCATATATGAAGCCAAAAAAAACGCCCTTAACCTTCGGGCCAACGCCCTATCCTACATAATTGTGCTGTCCCTTGTGCCTGTAATGGCTTTAGGAACATCGGTGTTAAAAGGGTTGGGAGCGCAAAACCAGCTAAAGCGAACCATATACAGCGCCATAGAAAACATTGAAAAAAGTGGAAGCAAGGAGCTTGCCCAACACCTAAAAGACGCAGCGGACAAGCTGTTTGAGTATGTTGATCGCACCAACTTCGCCACACTTGGGCTTTTTGGCATAGCAGGGCTTATATGGGCTGTTATATCCACT
>JALVZS010000096.1:0-2264 GCA_027022065.1 bacterium | reverse complement strand
AAGATAGAAGCAGCCATGAACGCTATCTGGAAGGTGAAAAAATCCAGGCCCTGGGGCAGAAAGCTCCTTGACTACACCGCAATAACGGTTCTTCTGCCTTTCTCCTTGAACATCGCCCTGGGAGTAACTGCTGCGAGCCACATACATAGACTCACCAATCTTGTTGATAGGTACCTGCCCTTCCCCATACTAAACTTCCTAACTGTCAAGCTGCTTCCCATAATTCTTCTAATTTCGGTATTCTTCATACTCTACCGCTTCCTGCCCAATACCAATGTAAAGCCCCAAGCAGCCCTGGTGGGAGCTGTATTCGGAGGAATAGGATGGCTTGTGGTTCAAGTGATGTACATAAAGCTACAAATAGGAGTAACAAGATACAACGCCATATACGGATCCTTCGCTAGCGTCCCCCTTATGCTTATCTGGATAAACTTAAGCTGGCTCATATTCCTCTGTGGAGCACAGCTTTCTTACATCTATCAGAACAGAGGCCTTTACAGCCCGTTGGAAGACAGCACCCCCGTTGAGATGCTAGCAGCATCTTTAAGGATCCTAAAGAGGGTCTATACCAGCTTTCAGCAGGGAAAAAGCATAGATGTAGGTGATATTAACTCAGAATATCCTCCTGCAATTATCAAGGATGTAACAGAAAAACTCATATCCCATGGTGTTTTAGCCCAAACTTATGATGGAAAGCTCGTCCCACAGATGCCAGTAGAGGTGCTGGAGCCATCGCTCATTTTAAGCTCAATATTAGGCAAAACAAAAAACGCACCGGAGGAGCACATATTGATTAAAAGAGTAATAAAAGCAGCAGAAAGAGAACTTGAATCCATCAAAGGTGAGTTGATAAAAGAATGCTCAAGCTTTTCACAAGCCTCATAACAGCAAATCCCAGGTTAAACTTGCTCATAATGGCTTGGATTGTTATCTCCCCACTTTTAAGCTATCTCCCCATACTGGGAGGAGCTTCAGGCTTCTTATCAGGATACATACTATCCCTCATAATGGCTGCCGAGCTTTCGGTAATAGTAGAAGAACAAGAGCCAGAGCTCATCAAAGAAGCTCTATCATCAATGGGCATAGCCGAACTAATATCAAGGGTAAACCTCTATGCCGTATTTGGAGCGTACCTTGGCATGCTCATAAACGGCTTTATTATAACCGTATCATCCGTGCTTTTCTTCGCGCTTCTCACCCTGCCTGCAGTTGGGCTCTCCTTCTTACACCCTCAGATACATCAACTTCTGGAAAATGGAAGACTTGCCATATATCTGCTCTTCTGCCTCTTTTTGACGCTTTCCATCGCTTTTAACTTCCTCTTTACAGCAGGCGTCGCCATGGCAAGGGGTCTGATATCAAAAGGTTTTTTACAGGGTCTAGCAGAGACCTTAAAAGGGCTAACTCCCCGCTACTTCCTTCTATCCTTAAAGCCCGGTCTCTGGAAGCCCTCCCTTGCTCTTATACTAATAGCGGTAACCTCCACATTGGCTTCAATAACACTCGCCATCGTTTTGGGATTTATGGGACTTCCATTTATGTCGGTTTTATGGGCAGTTTTGGGACTCATCCTTTTTCACGCCAACATCGCCTTCCACTATACATGCCTAAAAATAATGAACATTGAACCACAGCCTACCTACCATTAGTATTAGAAATAGAAGGGGGGCGAAATGAAAAAACTGCTCATATTATTCACTTCATGCTTGATATTCTTCAACCTTTCACAGGCAGCTCAAACAGGCTTCACTCAAAAGGACAGAGAGCGTCTCATCAGACTGGAAGCCACCCTCAAAGTGTTCATGGAGCAAACTAATAAGAGATTTGAGGATATGAACAAGCGGTTTGAAGAACTGCGGGCAGATATGAACGCTCGGTTTAGGCAGATAGATAAAAGATTTGAAGATGTAAACAAAAAGTTTGATCAGCTATATACATTCTTATGGATCATTACTGCTATATTCACAACACTTACAGCAAGTGTGATTGGTTTTGCTTACTGGGATAGGCGCACTGTTATAAGGCAGGCCAGAGAAGAGGCTGTGGAAAAGGTAGAAAGAGTTTATCAGGTTAGCAAGTTAAGAGAACTGCTTGCCGCATTGAGAGAACTGGCTGAGGAAGATGAAAAAGTAGCTAAAGTACTTAAAAACTTTGGCTTGCTTTGAAACACAGGAGGTGCAGTATGAGAAAAATTTTCATCCTAGCTGTCTTTCCCTGCCTGATACTTACCAGCTTCTCACGGGCAAGTAAGACAGGATTCACCC
>JALVZS010000095.1 GCA_027022065.1 bacterium | reverse complement strand
GGTATGGGCTGCATCATGGGGGTTTCTACCTCTATAAATCCTCTGGAAGTGAGAAACTCCCTTATCATCCTTATAACCTTGCTTCTTATCTCAAACACCCTGCGCGAGTCTTCATTAACTATAAGGTCCAAATACCTCTGCCTGTATCTGGTCTCTATATCCCTAAGCCCGTGCCACTTTTCCGGAAGGGGCCTCAAAACCTTGGAAAGAAGAGTAACCTCGCTACAGTTTACCGTTAACTCCCCCGTCTTTGTTCTAAATAGGGTGCCCTTTACGCCCAAGAAATCTCCCACATCAAGCTTTTTAAAAACCTTATTGTAAAACTCCTGCCCCACCACATCCCTTTGCACAAATATCTGTATCTTGCCCGTTTGATCCTTTATGTGAGCAAAGGAGATTTTCCCGTGGAGCCTCAGAGACATCATGCGCCCAGCAAGGGAAACCTCACCAAAGGATGCAAGCCTATCCTGGTCATACTCATCCTTGAAGCGCTCCACAACTTCTCCTATACGGTGGCTTATCTTATATCTGTTGGGATAAGGATTTATGCCCATGGAGCGAAAACGCTCAAGCTTGTCTCTCAAGTCCTTTAGTATCTTAGTTTCTGGCTCCACCTCGCAACCTCCTAAAGAGTGTGGCTTCTGCCATAGATAATCTCAGAAGCAGGAAAACTCAATAGATGGGCGTCCTTGAGTTTGAAACCGAGAAGATATATAAGCCTCAACATGGGAACCGTAAGAAGCATGACAGGATTCGGCAGGGCCTCAGTCTCCCAAGACGGCATAAATGTAAAGGCAGAGGTAAAAAGCGTAAACCATAGATATAAGGAGATAAATGTAAGGGTGCCTAAGCATTTGATGTTTCTGGAACCTCATGTAAGAAGAATCGTTTCTGAAAGGATTGAAAGAGGAAAGATTGATATTTACCTGCAGATAGAGTTTGAAGGAACAGAAGGAAAGGAGATAGCAGTAAACAAGGAGCTTGCAAAACTACTCTGGGAAAGAATAAGAGAAATGGCCACCGAGATGGGAGCTCCCCTACCCCACGCAGGTATCATAATGAAAGAGGCTATAACCGTTAAAGAAGAGGTGGATGAGGAGAAGCTCTTATCCATTACGGAAAGGGTTATTAATGAGGCCCTTGAAGGGCTTATTGCATTTAGATGCGAGGAGGGGGAAAGATTGAGAAAGGACATCTTAAAGAGGCTTGGAAGGATTGAAGAGTTTGTTGAAAAGGCCAATTCCCTTGCAGAAATCGCCGCTGAAGAGGCAAAGAAGAAGCTCATGGAAAGGCTATCGGATCTTGAGATTGACGATGCAAGAATTGCCCAGGAAATAGCCATAATGCTGGACAAGCTTGATGTGAGCGAAGAACTGGTGAGACTTAAAAGCCACATCAAAGCCTTTGCTGAAACCCTTGAGAAAGGCTCTCCCTGTGGAAAGAAACTGGACTTTATTGTCCAAGAGATGCTTAGAGAAGCCAACACTTTAGGTGTAAAATCCGCCGCTGCACAGCTAACCCTCCTTGTCGTTGACCTAAAAACCGAAATTGAAAAGATAAGGGAGCAGGTGCAGAACTTAGAGTAATGATAAAAAGAAAAACAGGGATCCTCTTCGTCATCTCCGCCCCATCTGGAGCCGGGAAAAGCACCCTTTGTAAGAGGCTGCTGAGTGAAGTTAGCGGCATTGAGTTCTCCGTGTCCTTCACCACCAGAGCTCCAAGAAGCGGAGAGGTGCACGGGAGGGATTACTTCTTTATCACAAGGGAAGAGTTTATGGCAATGGTGAACAGAGGGGACTTTCTTGAATACGCAGAGGTGCACGGAAATCTATACGGAACAAGCAAAAGCTTTGTTGAAGAAAAGCTCAGAAAAGGAATGGATCTTATCCTAGACATAGATGTGCAGGGGGCCAAACAGGTCTTCTCCAAAATGAAGGAGTGCGTTGGGATATTTATATTCCCCCCATCCATTGAGGAACTTAGAAAAAGGCTTATAAAAAGGGGAACGGACCCCGAAGATGTAATTGAGAAAAGGCTGAAGGCTGCTAGATGGGAAATAGCCCAGTCCCACATGTACCACTACTGGATACTGAATGACGACCTGGAGGAAGCGTACCAGCAGCTTAAAGGGGTGGTGCTTGCAGAAAGGGCAAAAAGGGAGAGAATGGAGCTGACATGGAACATATAGAGGACTTCTTGGAATACCTGAAAAGAGAAAGAAACGCATCATCCCACACTGTTAGAAACTACAAGAGGGATCTGGAGGACTTTTTCTCCTTCTGCCAAAAGGCTCCAGAAGATGTTAAAGAAGAGGACATTGCAAGGTATGTGAGACACCTAAGCAAGAAAAGACTCAAACCCACAAGCATATCAAGAAAGCTGTCCAGCCTCCGCACCTTTTACAGGTATCTAAAGCGTGCGGGCTTAATTAAAGAAAACCCCGCAAGGGCCGTGAGGAACCCAAAGACAGGGAGAAGGCTTCCCGCATACCTCTCCCCCGAGGAGGTGGATACCCTTATAGAAAGTGCAGAAAGCTACAGGGACAGGGCGATACTTGAGCTTTTATACTCTACAGGCATAAGGGTTTCCGAGCTTTGTAATCTTAAGGTGCGGGATATAGATTTAAGAAACATGAAAGCCATTGTGGTGGGAAAGGGAAAGAGGGAGAGGATCGTTTACTTTGGAGAAAAGGCAAAGGAGGCACTACTAAAGTACATACAGGAAGAAAGACCAAAGTATCTTGAAAAGCATCCAGAGCTTTCAGAGCACCTTTTTCTCAGCAGAAAAGGCAAGCTATCAGATATGAGCGTTAGAAGGATGATAAAAAGGTGTGCATCAAAAGCTGGAATTCACAAAGAGGTCTATCCACACCTTTTAAGGCACACATTTGCCACACACATGCTGGAAGGAGGTCTTGATTTAAGGAGCGTTCAGGAGCTTCTTGGACATAAGAACATAGAAACAACGGAGGTTTATACCCATGTATCCATTAGAAGGCTCGTTGAGGTATACGACAAAACGCACCCCAGAGCTACTAAAGGGGACCACGGTTCTGTGCGTGAGGAAAGGTGAAAGGGTTGTTATGGCAGCAGACGGGCAAATAACCTTGGGGTCCAACATTATAAAATCCCAGGCAAGAAAAGTAAGGAAGATCTACCACGACAAGGTGCTTGTGGGATTTGCAGGAGCATCAGCGGATGCCATAACCCTGATGATGAGGCTTGAAGCCAAGCTTGAGGAGTACGGCGGGAATCTCGCAAGGGCAGTTGTTGAGCTCGCCAAGGACTGGAGGATGGACAAGGCCCTAAGAAGGCTTGAGGCCCTCATGGCAGTAGCGGACAAAAGCAAGAGCTTTCTTGTGTCTGGTATGGGAGATGTGATAGAGCCTGATGACGGAATAATAGCCATAGGCTCAGGCGGAGCCTATGCACTAGCCGCAGCTAGGGCATTGATAAAACACTCCCAACTGGATTTAAAAGAGCTTGTTATTGAAGCCATGAAGATAGCCGCTGACATCTGTATATACACAAATCACAACCTTGTGGTAGAGGAGCTGCAATGAACTATAGAGAGCTCACACCAGAGGAGATAGTAAGGGAGCTTGATAAGTACATAATAGGTCAGTCCAAGGCCAAAAAGGCCGTGGCTATAGCTCTAAGAAACAGATGGAGGAGGCAGCAACTCCCCCCTGAGATAAGGGACGAGGTGCTTCCCAAAAACATTCTCATGATAGGTCCAACAGGAGTGGGAAAAACCGAGATAGCCAGAAGACTGGCCAGACTGGCAAAGGCCCCATTTATAAAGGTAGAAGCCTCAAAGTTCACAGAAGTGGGTTATGTGGGAAGGGATGTGGAATCCATCATAAGGGATCTCACAAAGGTTGCAGTCAGAATGGTTAAAGAGGAAAAGGAAAAACAGGTGAAAGAAAAGGCAAAAGCCTTCGCTGAGGAGAGGATACTGGATCTTCTCTTTCCCATGCCCAAAAGAAGAGGAATAGGAATAGACCCTCAGACTATTGAGCAACAGAAAAGAACGAGGGAGCAGTTCAGACAGCTCCTTAAAGAGGGAAAGCTGGATGACAGAATCGTTGAGGTTGAGGTTGAGGACAAATCCTCCACCGCCATGATAGAGGTGATCCCCATAACGGGTATGGAGGACATGGATCTCAGCATAAGAGAGATGTTGGGAAATCTATTTCCCAAAAGGATGAAAAAGAAGAAGATGAAGGTTAAAGACGCCCTGGAGTATCTTACAAAGCAGGAGGCGGAAAGGCTGATAGACATGGATGAGGTAATAAAAGAGGCCATAGAGAGGGTGGAGCAGACAGGCATAGTCTTCATAGATGAGATAGACAAAATAGCGGGAAGGGAAACCCACCACGGACCCGATGTATCAAGGGAAGGTGTTCAGAGGGATCTACTGCCTCTCGTTGAAGGAACATCTGTAACCACAAGGTACGGTGTTGTGAGAACGGACCATATTCTCTTTATAGCAGCAGGCGCTTTCCACGTATCCAAGCCCTCGGACCTCATACCTGAGCTCCAGGGAAGATTTCCCATAAGGGTAGAACTGGACCCACTAACAAAAGAGGACTTCGTTAGGATACTTACAGAGCCAGAAAACGCCCTGACGAAGCAGTACAAAGCGCTTCTTGCCACAGAAGGAGTGGAACTTGAGTTCACCTCCGACGGGATAGACAGGATTGCGGAGATAGCAGTTATGCTCAACGAAAGGATGGAAAACATAGGGGCAAGAAGACTCTACACGGTTATGGAGAAGCTTTTGGAGGATGTCTCCTTCCACGCTCCACAGATGAAAGGGCAAAGGGTGGTGATAGACAAAAGCTATGTGGACGAAAAGCTTTCCGATGTGGTAAAGGACGAAGACCTAAGCAAGTATATACTTTGACATGGATGCCTCAAGCTACATACAGCAGGTATCACTGGGCATTGTCCCCGTTCTATTCAGCGTGTCCCTTCACGAGGTAGCCCATGGGGCAGCAGCCTATGCCCTGGGAGATCCTACGGCTAAAGAAGCGGGAAGGCTCACCCTCAATCCTCTAAAACACCTTGATGTGCTGGGCCTTCTGGTGTTCATCATAACCAGGATAATAGGATGGGCAAAGCCTGTGCCTGTAAATCCCTACAATCTCAAAAACCCCAAAAAGGATATGATATGGGTTGCAGCGGCAGGCCCCGCAACAAACATCGCCCTGGCCCTTTTAAGCGCCACAGCCTTTAGGATTCTTATAAAGGCAAACGCCCACTTACTGGAATTCTTGGCGGTATTCCTGAAATGGGGGAAACTACCGCCTCTACACGGTGTCTACATGTTCCTCGTTCCCATTGCCATTATGCTGTTCTTATCAACAGTGATAAACATTGCACTTTGCATATTCAACCTCATCCCCATCCCCCCCTTGGATGGAGGAAGGATAGTTTACGGGATACTGCCCACGCCCGTTGCAGAAAAATACGCTTTAATAGAAAGGTGGGGGTTGCTTATTGTACTTGTGCTGGTGCTTGCAGGGGGTATAGATAAATACTTTGGATACGCTGTTATGAAGCTTTCCTTTATTTTAATCGGGGTAAGTTAGGAGGTTTACACCATGGGACTTGTAACAAAGCTTTTGGAAAAGGTAATAGGCACCAAAAACGAAAGAGAACTGAAAAAGCTATGGCCCATTGTGCATAAAATAAATGCACTGGAACCAGAAATACAAAAGCTTTCAAATGAACAACTTGCAGCAAAAACTGAAGAGTTCAAAAAGAGACTACAGGACGGAGAAACACTAGACGATCTTCTGGTTGAGGCGTTTGCCGTGGGAAGAGAGGTGGCAAGAAGAACCCTTGGCATGCGCCACTTTGACGTTCAGGTGCTTGGCGGCATAGTGCTTCACCAGGGGAAAATCGCAGAGATGAAAACGGGAGAGGGAAAAACCCTAGCTGCCACCCTTCCCGTCTATTTAAACGCCCTCCTAGGCAAAGGGGTGCATGTGGTTACCGTAAACGACTACCTTGCAAGGCGTGATGCCCTGTGGATGGGCCCGATCTATCTGTTTTTGGGACTAACCGTTGGTGTTATACAGCATGACGCCTCATACCTGGTAGAGTGGGAAGATAGAGAGAGCTTCAGAACAAAGCTGGTCCCTTGCTCCAGAAGGGATGCCTACCTTGCCGATGTCACCTACGGGCAGAACAACGAGTTCGGCTTTGACTACCTTAGGGACAACATGGCCTGGGACCTCTCGGAGTGCATTCAGAGGGAGCTGTACTACGCCATAGTAGATGAGGTAGACAGCATTCTCATAGATGAGGCCAGAACCCCTCTAATCATATCAGGTCCTGCAGAGGAGTCACCCGAACTTTACTACACCGCCGACAGAGTAGTTAGGGGATTGAAGAAGGATGTGCACTACGAAGTGGATGAGGAAGCAAAAACCGTTATGCTCACCGAAGAAGGGATAAAGGAGCTTGAAAAGAGGCTGGGTATAGACAACCTTTACGATCCCATACATATAGATCTGCTTCACAAGATTGAGCAGGCGCTTAGGGCACATGTGCTCTTCAAAAGGGATGTGGACTATGTGGTAAAGGACGGAGAGGTGATAATCGTTGACGAGTTCACAGGCAGGCTTATGCCTGGAAGGCGTTGGAGCGATGGACTGCACCAGGCCATTGAAGCGAAAGAAGGCGTGAAGATAAAGGCCGAAAACCAAACGCTTGCAACCATAACCTTTCAGAACTACTTCCGCATGTACGAAAAGCTTGCGGGTATGACGGGAACCGCCGCAACAGATGCAGCTGAATTCATGGAAATATACGGGCTGGATGTGGTGGTAATTCCCACCCATAAGCCCATGATAAGGATAGACTACCCCGATGTGGTCTTCAGAACCCAGAAGGAGAAGTGGGAGGCAGTAGTCAAAGAGATTGAAGAGATGCACAAAATAGGAAGACCCGTGCTTGTGGGAACCACATCCATTGAGAATTCTGAAAAGCTTTCTCAGATGCTCAAAAAGCGCAAGATCCCCCACAATGTGCTTAACGCAAAATACCATGAGAAAGAGGCAGAAATCATAGCACAGGCGGGAAGACTGGGAGCCGTCACCATTGCCACCAACATGGCAGGGCGTGGAACCGACATCATGCTGGGTGGAAACCCCGAGTTTCTTGCAAGGGCCGAACTGAAAAAGAAATACGGAACCCTTGAGGGAATACCCGCCGATGAGTGGAAGAAAACGCTGGAAAAATACAAAAAGATAACGGAGGAAGAGCACAAGAAAGTGGTGGAGCTTGGCGGGCTTCACATAATAGGAACAGAAAGGCACGAGGCAAGGAGAATAGACAACCAGTTGAGGGGTCGTGCGGGAAGGCAGGGAGATCCAGGCTCATCCAGATTCTTCCTCTCCTTGGAAGATGACCTTCTAAGGATCTTCGGTGGAGACAAGCTTAAGGCCCTGATGGGCAAGCTGGGGATGAAGTATGGAGAGCCCATAGAGCACCCTTGGGTCTCAAAAGCCATAGAAAACGCCCAAAAGAAGGTGGAAGCCCACAACTTTGAGATAAGAAAGCACCTGCTTGAGTATGACGATGTCATGAACAAACAAAGAGAGGTAGTCTACGCCCAAAGGAGAAAGATACTGGAGGGAGCGGATTTAAGGGATGAAATCCTCAACATCGTAAGAGAACTTATAGATGAAATAGTCAACAACGCCATTGAGGATAAGGAGCTGAACTACGAGTATGTAGCAAAAGAGTTTGCAAGAACCTTTAACATCAAGCTGGATCCTCAAGAGCTTAAGGACAAAAAGGAAGAGGAGCTAAGGGAGTACCTCTTTGAGAAGGCGAAGGAAAACTACGAGGAGAAAGAGAAGCTTGCAGGAAGGGAAAACATTGCGAGCCTTGAGCGCATGATATTCCTGTACACCTTGGACTCCCTGTGGAAGGACCACCTGCTTAACATGGATCACCTTAGAGACACCATTGGCTTAAGAGGATACGGCCAGCTTGACCCCCTAAACGAGTATAAAAAAGAGAGCTTTGCCCTCTTTGCAGATATGATAAGCAGGCTAAAAAAGCAGGTGGTGGAGATGCTCTACAGGATAGAGGTGAAGGTTGAAGGACAGGAAGTGGAAAAGAAGGTAAAGGAGAAAAAGAAAAAACGCCGCCGCTATGTGGAGCACAGAGGTGAAGACGAAAGGCCACAGGTGCAGACGGTAAGGAGGAAGGGGCGCAAAATAGGAAGGAACGAACCCTGCCCCTGTGGAAGCGGCAAAAAATACAAACACTGCTGTGGTAGAAATGCCTGAGGAAAGAAGAAAGATAAAGGTAGAGAAAAGGATAAAGCTTGAAAGACTGCTTAAAGATATGTGCATAAATCCTGAAGATGTGCTTGTGCTTAAGGATAAAAAGCCCTTAACAGAAGATGTCTGGCTTAAAAAAGGAGAGGAGATAGAGATCTACGAGGTGGTATCCAGAGGATGAGATGCCGTATCTGTAAAAAGGAGGCCGTTATAAAGGTAAGGTCTTTTGGTATAGCCCTATGTGAAGAGCACCTAGTTGAATTCTGTCTCAAAAGGGTAAAAGAGGCAATTAAAAGATACCAAATGCTCAAGAAAGAAGAGCCTGTGCTTGTTGCCATATCGGGAGGGAAAGACAGCTTCGTTCTATGGGATATACTGGACAGATTAGGATACAAAACAACTGGACTTTTCATAAACCTGGGAATAAAAAGCCATTCAGAAAAGGCACTTGAAAAGGTTGAAAAGTTCGCAAACGAAAGAGCTCTGCCATTGGAAATCGTAGATCTCAAAGAGGCATATGGGTTCACCATAGACGATGTAAAGAGAAAGGAAACCAGAACTGTTTGCGCGGCATGCGGAATGATAAAAAGATACATTATGAACAACTTTGCCTACTCAAAAGGCTTCCCAGTCCTTGCCACAGGACACAATTTAAACGATGAAGTAGCCACTCTTTTGTCCAACGTTCTTAGCTGGAAGGGAGGGTATCTTGCAAGGCAGGGGCCTGTGCTTCCCGCAGAGGGAAGATTTGTGAGAAAGATAAAGCCCCTTTGCGAGCTAACAGAAAGGGAAACGGCAGCCTACGCCATCTTAACCGGAATAGACTTCTTTGAAGAAAGATGCCCCTACTCAAAAGGTGCCACAAGCATTATTTACAAAAGGGCGCTCAATCTAATAGAGTACCACTCTCCAGGCACAAAGATAAGGTTCTACAGGGAGTTTGTTAAAAGAGCAAAAGAGCTATTTAAAAGACAGGAGGAAGAACTGAAGGAATGCCCCAACTGCGGCTATCCTACGACCCATCCTCCATGCGCGTTCTGCCGCCTAAGGGAGCGTATGACCGCTTGAGGAAGCATCTTTCCACCCCCTTTGTTGTAATAGGAGCTTTATTGTGCTTTATAATAGGCATCATTGGGATAATTTTACCCGTTTTGCCTGGGATACCCTTTATTATTGCAGGACTTGTGTTGCTTTCCAGCAGGTTTGAGCGGGTAAAGAAGTGGGAAATTTATTTTAGGAAAAAATTAAAGGATGGCTACAAACGTGTCTATAAGTCAAGAAACCCTAAGTAAAATTGCGGAGCTCATATACAGAGAGCTCGGCATAGTGGTGGACAGAAACAATCAGAGGATCCTGGCATCAAAGATAAAACTTTTCCTAATGAGGAATAAACTCACAGAGGAAGAACTTATAAGCAGGGTAGAAAGGGACAGGAAACTTTTTGACGACCTAATCTCAACCATTACCGTTAACGAAACCTACTTTTTCAGGGACAGAGAGCACTTTGAAGCACTGGTAGAGCTTATAAAGAGAAA
>JALVZS010000094.1 GCA_027022065.1 bacterium | reverse complement strand
CCCTTATAAAGTATGCGGCGTTCTTTGTCTTTCTCATACTGCTTCTGCTCTTTGTGATAAGACCCTTGGTGAGGTATGTTATATCTTCTGAGGAGGTTCCAGCTAAAGAGGAAAAGCCCGAAGGTGCGGTTGAAGCTGCGGCCACAGCTGCAGCTGTAGGGGAGGAACCTGTTGCTGAACAGATAGTTGGCAAGAAGGTTTCAGAAGTTATCGGGCCTGAAGAGGAAGAAGAGGAGGAGCTCGTTGAGGTAAATCCTGAGGAGCTTGCCAAGGAGCTTGTTGGTGAGGAGATATTCAAGGAGCTTAAGTCTGAGAGACTCAAAACTAGGGCCATGCTTACCAAGGTTAGACAGTGGGTTGATAAGCATCCAGACGCTGCGGCAAAGCTTATAGAGGCCTGGGTGGAGGGGGAGTTCTAAATGGCTGAAGAGGTAAAGGAAGAAAGGGAAAAGGTTTCAGTTGAAGAGCTTAGTGGGGTTCAGAAGGCAGCCATCCTCCTTGTGGTTTTAGGACCTGAGGCTGCCATAAAGATCATGAGGGAGCTTCCTGAAGACATCATAAAGGAGATAACTAAGGAAATAGCGGTTATAAAGGCTGTAGATCCGGAGGTTGCAAAGGAGGTTCTAAAGGAGTTTTTTGCCCTAACTGTTGCGAAGGAGCAGCTCGTTAAGGGCGGTGTTGATTTTGCCAAAAAGGTGCTTGTGGAGTCTTTGGGTCCCGAAAGGGCAAAGAGGGTTATAGCAAGCCTTGTTAAGAACATGGAAACTTCCATAGGGTTTGACGCCCTCAAAAATATCAGGCCCCAGCAGCTTGCAAAGATTATACAGAAGGAGCATCCGCAAACCATTGCTTTGATACTTGCTCATCTTGAGCCTCCTAGGGCGGCTGAGTGCTTGGCTGAGCTACCAGATAAGCTTAGGGTTGAGGTGGTTAAAAGATTGGCCAGCTTAAGCGATATATCGCCGGAGGTTCTTAGAAGGCTTTCTGTAGTTCTGGAAGAGAAGCTTCAGAGTGTTGGAACAACCAATGTTGAGATTGGTGGTCCAAAGACCGTTGCGGAAATCCTCAACAGGATGGACAGGGAATCCACCAAGGAGATTTTGGACTCCCTTGCCAAGGAGAATCCAGATCTTGCCACACAGGTAAGAGATCTCATGTTCGTGTTTGAGGATATTGTTAACCTTGACGATGTGGCCATAAGGGAGATTCTTAAGCGTGTGGACAAAAAGGTGCTTACGGTGGCTCTTAAAGGGGCAAGTGATGAGGTTAAAGAGAAGTTCTTCAAAAATATGTCACAAAGGGCAGCGGAGACCCTTAAAGAGGAGATGGAATACTTAGGGCCTGTGAAGCTAAAAGATGTAGAAGCTGCCCAAAGGGAGATAGTTGAACTTATAAGAAAACTGGAGGACGAGGGCGTTATTTCCATAGGAGGAGCCGGTGAAGAAATCATCACCTAAGGGCCGAATAATAAAGGCTCCTTTTGTTGATGAAACCTGCCTTAACCGCTTTTGTCTTCTGGATATAGAGGCTTACGAGGAGGCTGTTAGAGAGAAGCAGGGGGAAAGGGAAGAGGCCGAGGATGTTGCCGTAAGAGAGGATGCAAAAGGCCTTGAGGAGGAGCCTGATCTTATTATTCCCACTGAAGTTTTAGAAGAGGAGAAAAAAAAGGCTTATGAAGAGGGATTTAAAAAAGGGTACGGTGAGGGGTTGGCAAAGGGAATAGAAGAGGGAAAAAGAGAGGGGTTTGAGAAGGGATATGCTGAAGGTCTTGAGAAAGGCATTGAGGAGGGGAAAAATCGGGGGTTTGAAGAGGGATTTTCTCAGGGAAAGAAGGAGGGATTTGCTGAGGGAAAGGGTGAAGGAAGGCGTATAGTTGAGGAGAGATACAAAAATATAATTGAAAACGCACAGAGGCAACTTGAGGAGTTGGAGCGTTTAAAGAATACTTTTGAGGAGAAGATAAAGTCTGTGGAGGAAATCTTGGTTGATAGTGTTATTCTGACCGTTAAGAAGCTGTTTTTTGTTATTCCCGAAAGGGACATAGTTTTAGGCATGATTAGAGAGTGCATTGAAAGGCTTTCTGAAGATCAGAAAGCTAAAATAAGGCTTAATCCCAAGGACTACAGTCTCATAAAAGGGCATCTTGATGTGCCTTCTTTCGTTGAGGTTGTTCCTGACGATGGCGTTAGAAGGGGAGGATGTGTAGTTGAGCTGGAGACGGGCTCTGTTGAAACGAGCTTGAGAGAAAGATTGGAGGAATTTGAGGAAATCGTTCTTAAGAAGCTAAACGGTGAATGACTTTCCTAAACTTTACACTTTAAAGAAACACCTGGAAGAGTACAATCCTATAAAGCATTACGGAAGGGTTCAAAACATTATAGGTCTGTTTGTGGAGTCCCACGGTCCTGCCTCTTTCATAGGGGAGTTATGCCACATAATTCCCGGAACAGGTGCCCGCTCCAATGGGGAGAAGAACGAGCCCATACTGGCGGAGGTTGTGGGCTTCAAGGGCAAGAAGGTTGTTATGATGCCTTTTGGTGAGCTGGCAGGGGTTTCTGTGGGAAGCAAGGTGCAGGCCACAGGCAGGTTTGTTTCTGTCAGGGTGGGAGAGGATCTTGTTGGCAGGATCCTTGACGGCTTAGGAAACCCTATAGACGGTAAGGGTCCAGTCGTTTGGGAGAAGGAGCTTCCCATATACAGGGCTGCTCCGCCGCCTCTAAACAGAAAGAGAATTACCGAAATACTGCCCACAGGGATAAAGGCCATTGATGCCTTTCTCACTGTGGGGAAGGGGCAGAGAATAGGCATATTTGCGGGAAGTGGAGTGGGAAAAAGCACCCTTCTAGGTATGATAGCAAGATACGCAAAAGCCGATGTTAATGTGATTGCCCTTGTAGGGGAGAGGGGCAGGGAGGTTAGGGAATTTATAGAGAAGAATCTGGGGGAGGAGGGACTTAAAAAAAGCGTGGTCGTGGTTGCCACATCAGATACGCCACCTGTCGTTAGGAAAGCTGCCTGCTTCGTGGCAATGACTATAGC
>JALVZS010000093.1:2689-3084 GCA_027022065.1 bacterium | reverse complement strand
CATCGGAGACAAGTGCACCATCCTCGCTTTTAAGTCTTTCAAGTATTAAAGGAAGCTTCTGCGCCTCAACTGGCTTGTAGTAGCTAACACATTCCTTTTTTATCCCCAAATGCTTAAGAAGTATTCTGGTTCTCCTTGTGTCCTCTGAAATCACGAAATCCACCTGGGAAAGCACCTTTTTCGCTCTATCTGTGATATCCTCCAAGTTGCCTATTGGAGTAGAAACTATGTAAAGAGATCCCATGGTGAAGTAAGCTCTGCCACAACCGTCCTGTTCTTACCAGCCCTTTTTGCCTCATACATCCTCTCATCAGCAAGGCTGAAACAGCGCGCAGCGATTATCTCCAAGTTCAAATCCTCATAGTCTTCCCTCCCAAAGCACAGAGAAACCACAC
>JALVZS010000093.1:1820-2679 GCA_027022065.1 bacterium | reverse complement strand
GGTCACCTCCACCTCTCCACTAGCAGTTGAAACTGGCACACTTTCCACTTTCTCTCTTATCCTTTCCGCTATCATGTGGCCATCCTTTATACTGTCACTTAGAGAAACGATGACAAACTCCTCGCCTCCAGCCCTAGCTACTACGTCCCTTTCCTTAACATGGGAGCGCAGTATCTTTGACACATAGATGAGCACGTCATCACCCGCCTGGTGCCCGTAGGTATCGTTTATGCTCTTAAAGTTGTCCAGATCCATAAGCATAAAGTGCACACAAAGCCTCCTGTTTATAGCTTCTCTCATAAGCTCCTGCGCTCTGCTGAAAAGCTCCCTTCTGTTTAGAAGGCCAGTAAGGGGATCAGTGGATGTGAGCACCATCCATCTGTGTATCTCAAAGGATCCAAAAAAGCCTATAAAAGCTATCACCGCCCAGACGCCAAGTATTGCCAGTCTAATTCCCATCATATCCGAAAGCTCTAAAACCCTGGCTATGTAAAACTGAGAGCCAAAGGGCATCTTCACCAGCAAGAAACACTTGTTAACATCCCTGTATTCAACAGGACAGATAAATCCCCTCTGATGCACAAACTGCTCACCGGTCTTTACAGAGACACCACCCAAAAGATGTTCCTTAACAGCCACCTCCAGAAGCCTTTTATCGCATTCTATACAAGCCCCCACAAGCTCCTTAGGTCCGTGGATTACAAGACCGCTTCTGTGCATAATGAGCCAGCCAGACTCCCAAACAGTGCCTGGAAAGAACATCTCCAAAGAAAACCTGTAGACCAAAACACCTATAATCTTACGCCCCTTCCAAACAGGAACCGCCGCAAGCAGATAGGGAATCCCAACTGTTGAACTT
>JALVZS010000093.1:0-1810 GCA_027022065.1 bacterium | reverse complement strand
AACGAAGAAGCTCGTCTTACCGCTTAGTGCCTCTCTAAAGAAATGTCTGTTTTTGTAGTTTTTACCTAGATAAAAAGGTGCTGAAGATAAGGTCACCCTACCATCTTTGGATATAAAATACACATCCTTGGCCCTGTATACTTTGGAAATCAGATCCAAGAAGAAGGCTTCCGATGGGGTTCTGTTATATATCAAAGACTTAAATACATCTGTAACTAAGGGGAGTTTCAGCAAAGAGGGATCAGAAGATATGCCAAGCTCTGAATGGGCAATTGTTTTTAATTCACCAAAGCTTTTGTCCACCAACCTTCCCTCATAGCTTCCAAACACATAAACCGCCACAAAAGCAGAGACCAAAACAAAGGCAAGATGGGAAAGCCACATCTTCCACGTCACAGAACCGAAAAAGAGCTCCAGAAGCCCAAGGGAGGCGTAGGATAAAATCAATAGACACACAAAAGAAAAAATCCAGTGGCACCAAAAAGCATCCAAAGTAAACATGATGAGATAGATCACCTGAGCAGTGATTGAAGCAAGATTCCTGCCCCTTAGGGTGAAAATGTTATAGATGATGCAAAAAGCTAATAAAGGGAAAGCACCCAATATAACCAGTCTATCCCTTAACAGAAATACCGAAACCAAAGCCAAAAGGCTTGATATAGCCACACAGAGTATAAACATGAAAGAAGCCCTGGTCTTTGCCACACTAAGCACAAGCCTTCTATGGGCGCTTACGAAGGAAAATACACACAAAGCAACGGCATATAGAAAGGAAACCGTATAGAAAAACTCCCTAAGGATCACTACACTGGCGCAGCTCATGCTACCTCACAAACACTACATCGGCAAGATTTAGCAGATATTCTGGCATGGGCAACTGACACTCTTTCAATCTTTTTAAATTTATCGCAACCAAAAAGTAGTGGGCCTCCTCTACTGGAACCTCTCGTATGGGGTGGCCTTTAATCAGCTTAACGGCCATGAAACCTGCCTGCTTGCCCATCCTGTAGAAGTCGTTAACCACCCCACCCAAAAGGCCAAGCTTTATAGCGTAGAGATTGGGATATATGGCAGGAATGCAGAGTTTCTTTGTAAGATAGGAAACTATATCATTAACCACAAGGTATTTTCCCGCTGCTTCATCTCTAACAGAAAGGGCAAATTCAAAGTAGAGCTTGATACTTCTGTCGCTCTTTATTTTCCTTACCGCATCCTCAAGCTCCTTAAGGGTTGAAATTTTAAAATAAACCAGTCTTTCTATGTAGCTTGTGCCCTTAAGCTCCTGCACCATTTGATCAAGCACCACCTCTGCCACAGGATCCGTTGAGTAAAGAACGGCTATTTTGTAGTCACCCTTCAGCCACCAGTCTTTATAAAAGTCCAAAGCTTCTCTCAAAAAGAGCTTTTCATAAACCCCAGTTACATTTTTCACCGGAAGTCTTCCTCTTAGAAAGTGATATCTTTCGTTGTACTTATCCAGAGGCTCGTTAACCCCTGCAAACACTATATATGGCCTTCCAATTCCCTCAAAGTTCTCCAAAGCCACTTGAAAGGCTACATCATCAAGGACCACAATCACATCAGGATCAAACATCTTTATCTCTTCAAGGGCTTCCCTAACCAAAGTGCTGAAGCCTTTTTCCCTGTTTCTGCGGCTGTCAAGCCAGAACACCTTTAGCTGGTATTCTCTAAGGTTCTCCTCCAACGCACTTTTAACCCCTCTAAACTCAGGATCCTCGCATATATCCTCCGGAGAGTACGAGGCTAATACAAACACCCTGGGAGAAGCCCAAACCGAGCATACCAACGC
>JALVZS010000092.1:2059-3104 GCA_027022065.1 bacterium | reverse complement strand
TTCTGTTACCTCCCCACCAAGGGGAGGTGGCGGTCATTCATCTGGGACGCCGGTTACCCGGCGCCTCCAGCGGCCTACCCGGAGGCATCGGGCGGGCCACCCTTACCCCGCACAAGCGGGGGCGCCTCCCTATTTGGCCTTGCCCCGGGTGGGGTTTACCGTGCCTTCCCCTGTCACCAGGGGAAGCGGTGGGCTCTTACCCCACCGTTTCACCCTTACCGGGCTGAACAGGCCCGGCGGTCTGTTCTCTGTGGCACTTTCCGTCCCTTACGGGACCTGGGTGTTACCCAGCACCCTGCCCTGCGGGGCCCGGACTTTCCTCTGGCTCTACGCCAGCGACCGCCCAGCCTCCTGCCCCATCCTTTAGAGCCCGATTAGCAAGGGCATCCGCCCTTTTATTCAATTCCCTCCTAATGAAATTGATGCGAACATCTTCAAAACTTTTCAATAGACGAAGGGCCTCATTGTGAAGGGGAACTAGATGCTCTGCCTTCACTTTGTACTTGCCTAAAAGCTGATTAACCACAAGCTGGGAATCTGAAAAGATTTCTATCTTTTTAATCCCCATTGACAGGGCCTTTTTCAGCCCCTCTATGAGGGCGGTGTATTCGGCCACATTGTTGGTGGAAATGCCTATAAAACCGCACCCCTCCACCTCATCCCCTTCAAGTTCCAAAACATAGCCGTAGCTGGAGGGACCAGGATTTCCCTTGCTTGCCCCGTCAAAAAAGAGCTTACCCTTCATCGGAGGAAGATTCCTCCCAGTAGTAAAGAATCCTTCCGCAGAAGGGACACTGCATAATCCTTTCGCCTTTTTTAATCTCTAGGAAAAGCTGGGGAGGAATCCCTGTGAAACAGCCCTGACATGTGTAGTTTGTAGCCCTCGCAACGGCACTTCCCTTAGTGGCAACGAGCTTCTCATACAGCCTCTTTATCCTATCAGAAAGCATGTTCCATAGCTCTTCCCTCTCTTTCTCAGCGTTCTCTATCTCACCTTTCACCTTTTCCATAAGCCTGTTGCAGCTTTCCTCCTCCTTCTTAAAAA
>JALVZS010000092.1:0-2049 GCA_027022065.1 bacterium | reverse complement strand
TACTCCTCGTTGGTCTTCACCTTAAAGAGGCGGGCTTTTCTGTCCGCTATCTTTTCAGAAAGCTCATCCAAAAGCCTTTCCTTCTCCCTCCTTAAAAGCTGATTCTTCTTCTTGTCCTGTCTGGCCTTGTCAAGCTCCTGCTTAGCCTTCTCAAGTTCGTTCCTAAGGTTATCAAGCCTTCTCGGTATCTCCTCAAGATCCCTCTTCCTTTCAGCAACAAATGTATCCACACTTTGCAGCTTAATAAGTATCTCAAGCTCTTTGTGCATTACTCTCCTCCCATGTATGAAAAAGGATTTCCATCCACTTTTGAAGCAATCACCCTTAATCCAGCCTCACCTAAGAACCTACCCATAAGGGAAATAAAAGGCCTTTCCGTAAAGTAATGGGTGGCATCCACTACCCATACTCTCCCACTGGCAACTTGTGCCTGATGATACTTAACATCCCCTGTAATAAAACAGTCCACCCCAAGCTCAACCACCCTGGAAATTAAATCCCCACCACTTCCAGGACAAACCGCTACCCTCCTAATAGCGGAAGGTCTTCCCCTAACCACAGCCAAGGGATGGGGAATACCAAGAGAGGATCTCACCCTCTCCACAAGCTCTTCAATACTGCCGAAGTCTGCCTCACAAATTCTGCCTATTCCATCCTCACAAAGAGAAGAAATTACATTAAGCCCCAAAAGGGAACAGACCTCATCCGCCAAGCCGCCTTCTGCAACATCCACATTGGTGTGAAAGCTCAAGATAGATAATTTGTTCACAATACAGGCCCTTATAATAGAGCCCAGGTTTTCAGAAAGATCTATACGCTTGACCCCTCTAAATATAAGGGGGTGGTGACTTACAACCACATTGCACCCGTTCCTAACGGCCTCTTCAACCACCTCAAGGGAAACATCAAGGCTAACAAGAATTCCTTTAACCTCACAGCCAGGATCTCCCACCTGAAGGCCACAGTTGTCCCACTCAAGAGCCTTTGAAAGGGGAAAACGAGAATCAACAAGCGAGATGAGATCAGAGACCTTCATGGAAGCCCCCAAAATAAAAAGGGGGATGCGCCCTAAGCACATCCCCCTTTCCATCCAATGGGCCCGCCAGGGGTCGAACCTGGGACCTTCCGGTTATGAGCCGGTGGCTCTGGCCAGCTGAGCTACGGGCCCATAAGTTCCTTATTTTAATTGTAGCCTTCTCTCCCATTTGTCAAGAGCCCTTTTTATACTCAGAGACAAGCTTTGTAAATAGCTCTACCGCCTCGTTCAGAAGCCTCTCAGCCTCTTCAGCAGAAAAGGATTCCGAAGTGAACCTCACCGGTATATCCACACTCTCACCGAACCTTTCGGGCAGGCTCTTTATATAAACCTGGGGATACTTTTCCATAACCCTTTTAACTATCTGAGAGATAACACTTTCATCGCCCAGCCCACTTTTCACGGTTCTCTCCGCCACATACCTTTTAAATCCGGATCTTTCCATAAACTCCTTAACCAACGGAAGGGCATAGTTGAGAAAGATCTCCTTCATCTCCCTTGGAACCCCGGGAAGGGAAATTATCACACGCCCCGCAGTGGCGAGGTAACTCCCAGGGGCAGCCCCTACTGGATTGTAAAGGGGAACGGCCCCGTCGGGAAGATAGGCCATTTTCTCCCTTTCAGGAGTAATTTCGGGACTTTCAACCCATCCCCTTTCGTAGAAATACTTGTATCTCTCTTTAACTATCTCCAAGGCCTTCTGATTGAGGACCAGCCTTCTGCCCGTGGCAACAGAAACCGCTTCAAGGGTTTTATCATCAAAGGTGGGACCCAGGCCACCTGTGGTGACAATGAGCCTCACCCCGTATTTTATAGAGGTCAGAAGCTCCTGTGATATTTCATCCACCACATCATCCACCACCACTATCCTCTTCACCCTAAAACCAAGTCCTGTAAGCTGCTGGCTGAGCCAGTTGGAGTTTGTATCAAGGGTTTTTCCTGTAAGGATCTCCCTTCCTACAGCTATAATCTCGGCAAGCATCAGCTCTTCCTCCTCATGGCCAAACCTACCC
>JALVZS010000091.1 GCA_027022065.1 bacterium | reverse complement strand
ACTTCGGAAAAGAAAACCAGCAACATCATGTACGCTGGCTGTCCTTACAGGGATAAATAAGAGGGGGGAGGGGAGAGGAAGAGAAGGGAAAAGAGTTGTCTATTAGAAGAGAATACTTTCGGGATTGACGTATCCTACGATTTTTCTGCCATTAGGCAAAATTATAGTAGGAGTCCCCTGAACTCCTGCAATAAACCTTAGCTGTAAAGCCTTTTTCAAAAACTTTTCCCTGTTAGCCCGGGTACACTGCACCGTTCTTAACAGAGAATCATCGCTGGACTTTACCATTTTGATATACGCCATTCTGGCCGTATCTGGTTTCATGGCGATCATTTTACAGGAAGCGTCCACAGCTTCAGGATGTATGGGAAAGAAGGTAACGGCAATACTGTACTTTGGTTCCTTTTGTTTCATAATCTGAAGTAGATCCTTCACGAATCTTTCGCAGTACGGGCAGTACTGGTCAACCACAAGAAGAGCAGTGGGCTTCTGAGCGGCCTTGTACAGATAGAAAAAGGCAAACTTGTTTACGTCAGGCATCCTATTCTTTCTCAGGTCTTCCAGGGTGGTGATAGTTGTTTTCTTCATTAGATCTCTTACCTTAGGGTTTTCTATTACGAAACGACCATCAGAACTGACCAGCAACTGTTTTCCGTTTTTCAGCTCAAGCCAGTAAACCGTACCTAAAGAATCTGCGTCTTTAACCTGATCCTTTGCAACGGGTGGTCTTGTGCCAGCAAAAACTGGAACCAGAAAAGTAAAGGTCAGAAGACCAGCTACCAATGCCTTTTTCACGATTCACCTCCTGTATTTCTATCTGTTGACTACCCACAGAAATACGCTCAGGCATAAGAAGAGCCAGGAGAAAGTCTCTTCTCTTACTGCATCTCCGTTCTCGTAAATTTTAAGATTCCACTTGATTCCAGGTAAGATGTAAGCCTCTTCACTACCTAAAAAGTCTATAAACCAGTGAAAAACTCCGCCTGCTCCGAAAGAAGAAATCAGCTTAACCTTGAACATAATCCCTGCCGCAGTAATGGCCAGCCATAAAGGTAAGAGATGGGTAATCTTCTTAATGCTTCTTTTCTGAACAATCTTTATGTATGCTCTATCAACAACGGCAGGGAGAATATTTCCTGCCAAGAAGGTAGGTACACTTCTTTCTGGGATTTTCATAGCAAGGCTTGCTCCTACAGCTACCAGTACATGGTTAAACAGCAGCATTCTCATTCTCCTGGTTGATTTTTCTTTTGTCTTTCCCTATTTAAAAATAAAGGACAAACAAAAAGGAGGTAGAACGCCATGAAAGAAGAGCGTATAGCACCTGATTTTTATCCGAATAACGACATAAAAACGTTCTACGGATCATGCGGATGGGTCAGTGGTCTCCTTTTAATGCTTAACCTAAGCGAAAGGCGCTTCAGGCTTTACACAGCGGTCATGGAAGCAGAAACGGATAAAATTATCAACCTTGCTACCAGAAGCATACTTCTGGACAAAGTCTTAAACAAGGAGGGACAAAATGCCGGTGAAACGGACATTTAAGGCTGCTCTACCGGAAAGACTGAAGAAAAGGCTGTTAGCAGAAGCTATAATAGAGTACGACAGAAACTTTCCTATTTACAAGGCAAGGATAGACCAGATAGAATATCACATAGACACCATAGTAGCTCATCTGCTTTTTCTGCTGGAAGATTTAGAAGCCTTGCCTGAACATATCAGGACAAGGATAGTAAGGATTATATCGGGAGAAGACTCCGACATAGTATCTAAGATAGAAGACTTGAGGGAAAATGGAGCAGCTTTAACAGCTACTTGGCTGGATTTAGCTACAAAGCTTGCGGAACAAAAGATAAATTGGGCAGCTTCTCGCTTTGCCGAATTGAACTACTACTGGGAGGAAGGAGAATGAAAGGAATAAACAAGGAACGCAACAGGATAAAGAGGGAGTACAAAGATGTAGCTGATATTTGTACTATGTTTTTGGGCTGTGGCAAGGCCCTTAGAAAACTCGGTATAGTACCTAACAAAAAGGAAAGCAGAAGCTTGAGAAGCAGGGAAATTCAAAACATACCAAGAAAGATCATACCCAAGTCGGAAATCAAAAGCCTGGCCGTTGAGCTCGTAGTAAGAGGAGGAGACAGCGTAAGCATAGCCTTACTGGGACACGTCTATCCATTTTGCATCAGCAAAGCCATCCTCGTAGCTGAGGATATTGCTCGAGATTTCACCCTCTTCGGCATCTCCGTTCACAATTGAAAGGCTGTATAATTCCTGAAGGTACTTTTTAAGGTTCTTGCTTATAGTGGCAAATACGAAGTCGGTGCGAAGAAGTACCCCTTTAGTAAGCTGCATTCTATCAATGCCCTTTTCCAGACCGCGCAAGACAATGCTTTCTACCTCACCTGCGGAATCTGAAAAGTTGGGTATGTAACTTCTGAGGTATCTCATTACTGCTCTGTAAACGTACCTGTACACCGTATAGACGATGATACTTCTGTCTTTAATAAGATTTTCCACAAGAAGCTTGGAGCGTGGAGTGGATGCTTTTTTCAGGAGGGTTTCAACCCAGGACGTTCCCACCATGGCTTTCTTAGGCATGTTCTCCTTGCCTATTTCAGCTTCTATAAACTTCTCTACCTTGTTCTTCTTGAGGACATAGGAATAAAGAAGAGCGTTAATCTGTCTCTGTTCAAGTTCTGAAACGGTAATTCTCAGGTACCTCAGATTCTTTTTAGACTTTCCGCTCATAACTCGTCTTCCGACAGCTCTACGTTGGTGCTTTCTACAAGGAAAAGACAGCTATTTCCGCTTTCTATGTAACGTTTAAGGAAGGTACAATTTACGATAAGGCTGTCTACCAGTTCTCTGACAACAGACAGGTGTTCAGGATCGAAACTTTCTATTAAGGCTCTTAAGGTTGACATTTCTTCAAGACATTTCCTCAGCCAGAAGATAGCTTCCATAACTTGCAAGCTTTTTTCTTTTTCCTCCTTCAAAGCTGCAGCCACTGCCTTCTTTACCCGTTTTTCTACTTCTTTCTTTATTTCGTTTTCCATGTTTTTCCTTACTTCTGTGAGTTCGGACAGCAGTTTTCCCTTTTCC
>JALVZS010000090.1 GCA_027022065.1 bacterium | reverse complement strand
ACCTTAAGATAAGACCCATGTATCACTGGACGCCCAAAAGGATAAAGGGGCACATAACCATGTGCTACATGGCTTTTTGTGTCTACAAGTGGATGGAGAAAAAGCTAAAAGAAGCGAACCTTGATTTAAGTGTGTCCTATGCTCTTGAGGAGCTGGACAAGGTGAAGTGCGTAGAGATTGAAACAGACAAAGGGCTTTTAAGGGCAAGAACGGAGATAAAAGGCTTAACGAATCAGATCCTAAGAGCCCTTGGAGTAAAGATACCATCACCAGTCCTTGGCATAGAAACCAGCCAAAACTAACCACTCAAAAATTGGACTATCCGTAACTACCTGAAATAAAAAGCGTTTCTAAAATCAACTGTCAAAGTCGGGAGATCAGCCCTTATCTCTTCTGCAAAGCGGAGTATCTCCTGAGCCACTTTCCCTCTCAGCACCACGCTTTCCACCTGTCCTTTGGTTATGTCCTCCACCTCTACGGCAAGCCTTTCAAGGGCAGTCTTTGTCCTCTCCTCCAGTGTGGCCATGAAGCTTGAAAGCTCCGGCTCTTTGCCCCAGGAAGGTTCCTCCACCACCGTTGCTATGTATAGTTTTGCTCCGTATCTTTTGGCCAGAGATGCTCCATACTTAACCACCTTTTCCGTGCATTCCTTGAGCGTTACGGCACACAGTATCCTCTCAAATGTAACAGGCATTGCCTACCTCCTTTTGGCCTTCGCAAAGTTCTTTACCCTCTCCACATCCCAGCAGTTTACCACATCCTCCTTTGTAAGCCATCCCCTCCTCGCAACGCCTACTCCCAGCTTCATCATCCACAACTGCCCTACATGATGCGCATCCGTCCCTATGGCAAACTTAACGCCAGCTTCTTTGGCTGCTTTGACCAAATAGTCCGGTAGATCCAGTCTGTCCTGGTGTGCGTTTATCTCCAGGCAGGTTCCTGTCTTTGCAGCAGCCTCAAATACCTTCTCCCAGTCAACAGGGTATCCCTCTCTCTGAAATAGCATTCTACCTGTGGGATGGCCTATACAGGTCACATAGGGATTTTCCATGGCGGCTATTATGCGCTCTGTTGCATCCTCATTAAATCTCGTGTGAACGGATGCAACCACCCAGTCCAGCTCCCTCAGCACATCATCGGACAAATCCAAGCTTCCGTCCGGCAGAATGTCCACCTCAATCCCTTTAAGAACCACAAACCTCCCGTTGAGGGCCCGATTTATCCTGTCAATCTCCTCTATCTGCTTGAGCAGCCTTTTCTCGTCAAGGCCGTGGGCTATCTTCACGCTCTTTGAGTGATCCGTTATGGCTATGTAGCTGTAGCCAATTTTCTCTGCGGCTTTTGCTATGTCCTGAATGGAGAAGCCCCCATCGCTCCAGTTGGAGTGTATGTGCAGATCCCCCTTTATATCGCCGTAGTCCAAAAGCTGGGGAAGCTCTCCCCTCATGGCTGCCTCTATTTCTCCCCTGTCTTCCCTGAGCTCAGGCGGTATCCATACAAGCCCCAGGCACTCGTAAACCTCCTCTTCGCTTTCCCCTGCTATCCTCTCTCCCGTATCCACCTTGAACACGCCGTACTCGTTTATCTTCAATCCTTTTTCCTTTGCCAGCTCCCTTAGGTGCACGTTGTGCTCCTTGGAGCCTGTGAAGTACTGAAGGGCTGCTCCCCACTGGTGAGGTTCCACCACCCTTATGTCCACCTGCCTAGTTCCAATAAGTATGCTGGATTTGGTATCCCCTTTGGCTATCACCTCGGTAACTCCCTCAATACTGGTGAAGGCATCCATTATGGGTTTGGACTCACCAACGGCTAGTATGTCTATATCTCCCACGGTCTCCTTCATCCTCCTGAGGGAGCCTGCATAAGCCACCTTTTGGCAGTGCTCCTTTATCCCGGATATCACATGTTCCACAAGCTCCAGGGCCTCTCCAAGCAGCATCCTGTCGCTACCCCTCAGGTAAAGCTCCAGCCCCTTTTTTATGTTTTCCACCTTCTTGGGCCCCATTCCGGGAAGCCTTGCCAGAGAGCCGTCTTCCAGAACCCTTTTTAGATCCTCAAGATTCCTCACCCCCAGCTTCTCGTAGGCCAGCTTGAGCGTCTTTGGACCGAGATAGGGTACATCCAGAAGCTTCACCAGCTCTTCGGGAAACTCCTTCCTCAGCTTTTCATACTTCCTTATGGTTCCCGTTTCCACAAACTCTCTTATCTTCTTCGCTATCCTCTCTCCCACACCTGGGATTTCGTAGAGCCTGTTCTGTCTGCAAAGCTCCTCTATATCCTCCGATATGGACTCTATGGCCCTGGCGGCCCTTCTGTAAGCGTTTATTTTGTAAACCACTTCTCCCTTTAGCTCTAAAAAGTCAGCGATTCTGTTGAGGATCTCTGCAAGCCTCTTGTTGTTACTCATCTTTCACCCTCCCTGGGGCACATGAGCTTTTCTCAAAGAGCCACCTTTCACCATCCTTGAAGAAGTTTAAAACGGCCCGGCACCGCATTCTGTCCCAGCCCCCTAAAAATATATGCACCAGCATCCTCGCTTCCACCTCACACCTGTAGCTGTCGTTCATCCTGCTTATGCGGATTTTTACATCTTCAGGCTCCTGCCCGTCGGTGTTGAAGAGGTGCTCTGCCTTTTCCTTGAAGTCGGAAAGGGCAAGGCTTCTGCACTGGCTGTACAACAGCTCTTTTGATATCTTTTTGGGCCTCTTTACACTGTTTGCTTTGACTGCTTTTGTCTTTTTTGAATTTTTTGGTTTTTCCCGTTTAAGACTGAGTGTCTTGCACAGCTTGGCCCTTTCATCTGCCATGGATGGGTGCAACTTTAGAAACTGTCCTAAGATAGCCGCTGTTTTGTTGTGCTTTTTGCCTTTTAAGCTGGTGCACTTTGAGGTCAACTCCCAGTATTTTATATAGAGCAGTGCCAGCCTTGCCTCTTCTTTCAGCTTTGGATCGCCTGATTTGGCTATTCTTTGGTAAAGCTTTTTTGCGTATTCAAGCTCGCCAAGAACCAGGGCTTTCCTTGCCTTGTCAACCGTTACATTGGGGATTTCCTTTTGTATGTCTTTTTTCTTTTTAAAATTTATGGCTTTCAGTTCCGTTAAGAGCCTCTTGTTGCTGTGGGTTTCTGCGAAGGCCGTGGCCCTCATTATGATATCGGACCTTTCACTGTAGGGGATCTCTTT
>JALVZS010000089.1 GCA_027022065.1 bacterium | reverse complement strand
TACAATTAGAGCTGCGGGAGGTTTTAAGTGCTACTAGAAGAAGTTATAGAAGCTTATCCCAAGCGGCTTTTGTTACCAAGTGTAGAAACCATTGTTGTAAGACCCCTTGTTCCCGAAGATTTTGAAAGACTTTTTAAATACTTCTCTACACAGCTTGACGAGAAAGACACAGCATTTCTAAAGGACAACGTAAGAGATCCTGAAACCATAAGAAAATGGTGTGCAAACAGGAATTACGAAAGGGTAATACCTCTAATAGCCCTAGTTGATGATAACGTGGTTTCAGCTTCTTCGCTGCACATGGGCAACTTTGGCTGGTCAAGATATGTAGGGAAGGTAAGGCTAACAGTAGCCAAATCTCACAGAAGAAAGGGCATAGGAAGCCTTATGCTCAAAGAGATAGAAGAGATTAGCGGAAAATTGGGAATGGAAAGGCTATGGGCTGAGATTGTTTCGGAAGCTCAAGAAGAAGCTTTATCCCTATTCCTAAAACACGGGTTCTCAAAAAGGGGGGTTTTGAAAAGACTAGCAGAAGACCCTCAGGGTAATTATCATGATATTATAATATGTATTAAGGAACTTATCCCTTATTGACATGATAATGCGGGTGTCTATACTATTTAGTGCCTATGGTTTTGGTGCGCCCGTAGCTCAACTGGATAGAGCACGGGACTACGGATCCCGGGGTTGCGGGTTCGACTCCTGCCGGGCGCGCCAATTTTTTATTTGAGGGTTCTACCATGGGTGAGTTTGCCAACACGCTAAAGACTAAAAGGGAAAGTTTAGGTCTATCTATGGATGAGCTAGCAAAGAGATTGGGGATTCCCACCGAAATAGTTGAAGCAATGGAAAGCGGAAAGTTCATCCCGCCATTCTACTTCGTTTCTGTGCTGATGAAAACCCTTGAGGATAAAGAAGGAACCCTCCTTGAAGCTCACAGAACAGATGCCCAAAATAGCTTCTGCTTTGGCTGAGGGTAAAGTAAGCGGCGGTTCGCCGCTTACTCATATCTTAAAACCTCTACAGGCCTCATTGAAGCCGCCTGCTTTGCAGGATAGTAGGTTGAGGCAAGGGTTATCAAAAGTGCCACCAAACACACCACCATTACATCGGTAGGTCTTATCTGCACTGGAAGGTACTTTATGTAGTAAACATCCTGAGGGAGTGTTATAAGTTTGTATCTTTTAAGGATCCAGCACACCAGCAGTCCTAACGACAAGCCAAAAGCAATACCTATTCCCCCCATAAACATGCCCTGATAAAGGAATATCTTTCTTATCCTGCTTGGCGTCATACCCATGGCAGAAAGTATCGCTATATCCTTGGCCTTATCCATAACAGTCATTGAAAGGGTGCTCATTATGCTGAAGGAAGCAACCAAAACCATTAAACTCAGTATAAGAAACATGGCAAGCTTCTCTAGCTTCATGGCAGAAAACAGGGGTTTATTCATTCTTATCCAGTCGTTGGTCCAGAAAGGATACCCCAGCTTTCTCTCTATAGCCTTTGCAATGGCCGTTGCCCTGTATATATCCCTAACGGCTATTTCCAAACCGGTAACGACACCTCTTTGTCCTGTTAGCTTTTGAACCGTAGGTATGGAAGCTACAACAAGGGTGGAATCTACGGTATAAACCCCCGTATCATACATGCCGCATACATACACCCTAAGGCTTCTGGGGATGATCCCAAAAGGCGTAACCCTTGGAGAGGCAGATATCAGAGTAATGGGAGAACCGATCATTATTCCCAGACTTTCCGCAAGGCTTTTTCCTATTATGACACCTCCCCCTTTTATACAATCCCAAGAGCCTACCACCATTCTTTTGTACAGGTTGGTAACCTTCTTCTCTGCATCTGGGTCCACACCCCTTACAGTCACTCCTGTGGCTGCCTCTCCACATTTGAGCATGGCTTGGGTCAGCAAAAATGGAGCATAGGCCTTAATACCTTTAACTTCAGAGAGCTTCCTCTCTATGAAGAGCAATTTATCGTTCTTTACGCCTCCCGAGTAGCTCAGAAGATACACGTGTGGAGAGGCATCAACTATGCTTTTTCTTATGTGGCTGGAAAAACCTGTCATAACCGCAAGCACAATTATGAGGGACGCAACGCTTAAAGTAACACCCACAATAGACACAAGCCCCACAAAGGATATGAGGCCCTTTCTCTTCTTGGGCTTAAGATAACGAAGGGCGATTCTTGCCTCTATGCTCATTCCATCCTTTCTGGGCGCAATGTGGGAAAGAGTATGACATCCCTTATGGAGGGAGAGTCTGTAAGTAGCATAACAAGCCTGTCTATTCCTATACCTTCTCCAGCGGTGGGAGGAAGGCCATACTCAAGGGCCACTATGTAATCCTCATCCATCCTGTGGCTCTCCTCATCTCCCGCCTCTCTCTCTTTTAACTGCTGCAGGAATCTCTCCTTCTGATCAATGGGATCGTTAAGCTCCGTATAGGCATTGGCTATCTCCCTTCCCGCAACCATAAGCTCAAAGCGCTCCACAAGATTAGGATCATCCTCTTTGGATTTGGCAAGGGGAGAGATGTCCTTAGGGTAATCATAAACAAAGGTAGGCTGGATGAGCTTCTCCTCCACGGTCTTTTCAAATATCTCTCCCAGCACCTTCCCGTGGGAAACTATGCTGTCAACATCTATTTCTAGATCCTTTGCAAGCTTTCTCGCCTTCTCCTCATCATGTATAACCTCCTCGGGAACCCCTCCCACCTCAACCAGAGCCTGATAGAAGGAAAGCCTGCGCCATGGAGGTGTAAAGTCTATCTCCTGTCCCTGATAGGTTACCTTTGTGGTTCCGTGGATTTCCTTAACTATCCAGGATAGCATCTCCTCCGTCATGGCCATGAGATCCTGGTAGTCCGCATAGGCCATGTAGAACTCCACCATGGTAAACTCCGGATTGTGCATGGAGGATATCCCCTCGTTCCTGAAGCACTTTCCAAGCTCAAACACCCTGTCAAAACCGCCAACCACAAGCCTTTTCAGGTAAAGCTCCGGCGCTATCCTCAAGTAGAGGTCTATGTCAAGCGCGTTGTGATGGGTTACGAAGGGCCTCGCAGCAGCTCCACCGGGTATGGGTTGCATCATGGGGGTTTCTACCTCTATAAATCCTCTGGAAGTGAGAAACTCCCTTATCATCCTTATAACCTTGCTTCTTATCTCAAACACCCTGCGCGAGTCTTCATTAACTATAAGGTCCAAATAC
>JALVZS010000088.1 GCA_027022065.1 bacterium | reverse complement strand
TCTTCAACCCGCTTTGCCTTATGGTAGAAATAGCTTATCAAGCTGGTGCCGTGGTGCTGCTCTATAATGTCTATGACACATTTGGGAAGCTTATGCTGCCTAGCCAGCTCAACTCCGTCCTTTACATGGGAGATTATAATCAGCCTGCTCATATTGGGGGAAAGTTTGGTATGCATGCTCACTCCCATGGTGTTCTCAATGAAGTATTTGGGATTTTTGAGCTTACCTATATCGTGGAAATATCCTCCCACCTTGGCCAGTATGGGGTTTGCCCCTACTTTCCTTGCCGCACTTTCCGCCAGTATACCAACATACATAGAGTGGTTATAAGTACCAGGGGCTTTTTCCAAAAGGGCCTTTAGTAGAGGATGCTCCAAATTGGCAAGCTCCAAAAGGCTTAAATCTGTAACCACACCAAAGATCTTTTCAAAAATGGGCAAAGATGCGAAGGAGCAGAAGAAAACCGCTATGGCCGAAAGCATAAAGGATATAAACACGCTCCATGAGCCGACCGGCTCGTATACATAAGCTGCAACCAGTATAGCCAAAAGGGAAATTGCACCAAAAAGAATGCCTCTTAAGAATGCATTGGCTCCCCTTCCCAAAAGAACACCACTTCCTGCAGCCACCGAAGTAGCCACCACCACAAAGGGCATATACTCAAAAGAGGAAGGCAAAAACGCCGTTAACACCCCTGTGTAAGCTATGGGAACCACAGCAGCGGGATATCCAAAAATAAAAACGGAAAGAAGCCCTACCAAAAACAGCGGAGAAGAAAAACCCAAGAACAGCTTGCTAACACTTGTATATGGAGAAAAGGCCTTACTGTAGATCCACATAAACACCCTGATCAGAAGCACAGATTCAAAAACTATAAATAGAAATAGTCTATGAGCAGATGCAGGATCTATCCTCTTTGAAGCATACATTCTTTCCCACAAGGTGCTCAAGATTAAAGAGGAAAGAAGCGCAAACAGAAAAAGAGCCAAAAAAACCCTATAAACAGGCTGAACATTGAGAAATTCTGACAGTATCCTAAGTTTCTTATAAATGTCCTTCGTAACCCTCTGGCCTTCTGCGACTATAAGCTCGCCTTTGGATATGTGAATCTTAACAGGCTCAATTGAAGAAACCATATTGTCAACATAAACCTGTGTTAGCTTCTCATCGTAGTAAAGAGTAGGCCTCACCATCTTGTTCACAAGCTCAACCACAGCAGGGATCACCTTATTACGTGAGAAGGGGAAAACTTCCAGAACTATCCTTCTGACAAGCCCCTTTACAGTAACAAGATCAAAAACCTTTTCCCTGTTAATGGATGTAATGAATCGCTTTATGCTTGGATCGTAGATAACTATGGGCCTTCCCGGAAAGCTTTTATCTACAATGTAATAGTCAGAAAGCCTCTTCATAACCACGCCTATGAGGGACTCCAGACCAAAGGAGAACTTGGAGTTCATAAGCAACTCAAGAGAAACGGGGGAAAGCTTAACACCCAACTGCTTGGTTAATACCTCTTCTACCTTCTCCTTATCCAAAAATTGCTTCTCAACCAGCCCCCTTAGGGTAAAAAATGCCTGAGAGAGCTTGTTATAAGCCAGTGAGAACCAGGAGTTGTCAAACCTGTAAACAACAGGGGCACTTTCTCTAACCTGCTGCCGAAGTTTTTCCGTAGCCTCCTCGTCCACCACATCCACGGTTATAGGAGAGATAACCGTTATGGGCGAAGCACTTCCAACCTTAACCCTAGTTAGGAGATAGGATCTAAAGGGGAGAAGGGCTGCAGCTACAAAGAGGGAAAACAGGAAACAGTGCAGAAACAGCCACTTTTTCTCACTAAAGGCGCTTATTTGCTTCATAGGCCTGGATAATCTTCCTCACCAAGGGATGCCTCACCACATCCCTTTCGTCAAAGAAGACAAAAGCAATGCCCTCTATGCCTTTTAGTATCTCCAACGCCTCTATCAATCCCGAAGTTGTATTTTTGGGAAGATCTATCTGCGTTATATCCCCCGTTACCACAGCCTTAGAATCATATCCCAATCTGGTCAAGAACATCTTCATCTGCTCACTCGTAGTATTCTGAGCCTCGTCCAGTATAACAAAGGCGTTGTTTAAGGTTCTTCCCCTCATGAAGGCAAGTGGAGCCACCTCAACAATTCCCCTATCAAGGAACCTTTCCGCCTTGTCAAAGCCCACAAGATCAAATAACGCATCGTAAAGCGGCCTGAGATATGGGCTCACCTTTTCCACAAGATCTCCCGGCAGAAAGCCCAGTTTCTCACCAGCCTCAACGGCAGGCCTAGTAAGAATGATTCTTTCCACCTCTCTTCTGGAAAGGGCACTAATGGCCATTGCCATTGCTAGATAAGTCTTACCTGTACCTGCAGGACCCACTCCAAACACTATATCGTGAGTCTTTATGGCCTCTATGTATTTCCTCTGATTCTCGCTCTTAGGCGTCACCAGCTTCTTTTTAGAGCTTATGTAAACTCCATCAGAAAAGACCTCTTTTACCTTGCCATTGCCCTCTTTTACCATCCTTATGGAAAACTCTATGTCGCTCTTTTTAAGGGTATAGCCCTGGGACAAAAGGCTGTATATCTGGTCCATAAGCATAGAAACCTGTTCCACATCACTTTCATCACCCGTTATGGACACCCTTCCGCCTCTTGCGGTTATCTTTACCTTAAAACTACTCTCAATGAGCTTTATGTTCTCTTCATTTCTGCCAAAAAACTGATACCACTCCCTTTCGCTTTTAAACTCAAAGTCCTTCACCACCGCACTCATCTTTGCTTCCCTTCGCCCCTTAGTACCATCTTTTGAAAAGATATTAATTCCCTTATCCCCTTGGCCGCAAGGGCCAAAAGTTTATCTAGCATCTCCTTGTCAAAAGGCGTCTTCTCGGCGGTGCCCTGTATCTCCACAAATCTCCCAGAGCCCGTCATCACAACATTCATATCCACCTCAGCCTGCGAGTCCTCCTCAAAGTTCAGATCAAGAATAGGAACGCCCCTGTAAACCCCCACGCTAACTGCCGCAAGGTAATCCTTAATGGGATTCTCTTTTATAGCTCCTGTCTTCATGAGATACTGCATAGCATCGTAAAGGGCTATGAAAGAGCCTGTTATGGCAGCGGTTCTGGTACCTCCATCTGCCTGCACAACATCGCAGTCTATCCAAACCGGCCTTTCCCCCAACTTCTCCAGATCCACCTCCGCCCTCAAAG
>JALVZS010000087.1:2323-3237 GCA_027022065.1 bacterium | reverse complement strand
CCTTATTACAAGATCGCTTCTGTCTCACACATCCTGATGGCAGAATTTAAAGAGAGGTTTGAAAATGATTGCATTGAAATTCAGACACAATTTTCTTGACAAGCGCCCCAGTATCCCCTAACCTGAGCTCTATAGACGGTTATCTTCCTTTTGCTGCCTTGATCCTTCAAGGCTCATAACCGTTGCAATAGCCTCTTCTTAGACCCTCTATTTTATAGTGTTCTCTACCTAATCTTTCTGCGCATCTTTTGACTTGGTAGTGGTTTTCTTACTGGTTTGCCATACAAAACCTATACACATCATGGGCTACCCTTTTTACAGGACTAAGATCCAGACACTTTTTCTGACAGGTGCCCTCACTTATAAGCGATCCCCCTGAAAGACGTTTAGTTCCTTCATTTTTCTATTGATGGCTTCAAGAACCTTGGACTTTTTTAAGCACCAGGAGGGAGCCACAAGCCTGTCGGGAGGTGCCTCTCCCGTGAGTCTCTGTATAATGATATCCGACCTCAGGTGCCTTATAAAACTAACACAGGCATCAACATATTCGTCCATGGAAAAGAGCCTTAGCCTTCCCGATAGATACATCTCCTCTAAGGGTGTGTTTTTCAAAACATGCAGGTTGTGGATTTTAACAGCGTCAACAGGCAGTGCGGATATGAATCTTGCGGTTTCAATCATGTCTTCCAGATCCTCTCCCGGAAGTCCAAGTATTACATGTGTGCCCACTTTGAGATTCGCCCTTTTTAGCCTCAAAACGGCATCAACGAAGTGAGAAACTCCGTGCCCCCTGTTGATGAGCCTTAAAGTTCTGTAATGGGCAGATTGCAAGCCCACCTCCACCCATACCTCATACCTTTCAAGAAAGGTTTTAAGCAGGTCCACCACTTCATCTGGAACAAGATCCGGTCTTG
>JALVZS010000087.1:366-2313 GCA_027022065.1 bacterium | reverse complement strand
CTTGTGCCCACGATAATCCCCACTATTCTATCATCAACAAGAGCAGACTTATACAACCTTTCCAGCTCCTCTACAGGAGCGTAAGTGTTGCAGAATGCCTGAAAGTAAACCATGAAAAGCTTTGCCTTGTATCTTCTTCGGGCAAACTCAATGCCCCTTTTTACCTGCTCCTCAACAGGCATGGTGCAGGGAACAACACCTGAAGCGTATTCATCGCAAAATATGCAGCCTCCCCTTCCCGTTCTGTTTTCCCTGTGAGGACAGCCCAGACCAAGATTGACAGGTATCCTTTGAACTCTCACACCGTATTTATTTCTTAGATAGTTGTTGAAAGAGTAATACCTAGGCTTCATGAGCCATAAGCAGGGAAAGTTCCCTTACAAGAGATGCGGCAACAACCGAGGAGTTACCAGAGGGATCCGCTATGGGACAAAGCTCAACAAGATCAGCACCCACTATGTTCAGCTCCTTAAGGCCGGAAAGAAAGGCCACAAGTTCTCTATACGACACCCCTCCAGGCTCAGGAGTTCCCACACCAGGACAAAAGGCCGGATCCAGCACATCTATATCAAGGGTTATGTACAAGGGCCTCTCACCAACAAGTCCTTTTATCCCTTTAGGTTCGGGAAGGCTAAAGGGATGGAAGTAGAGAAGGTTTTTCCTTGCGAACTGAAACTCTTCCCTAAGACCAGAGCGAACAGCCACCTGACACACATCAAGTCCCAGCTCAAGCACCCTCCTTATGGTGCAGGCATGGGAAAGCTTCTTTCCCAGATACTCATTCCTCAGATCCGTGTGGGCATCAATGTGGAGAACCACAAGGCCCTCGTAAAACCTCTTATAGGCCGTGAGAATGGCGCATGTTGCGAGATGCTCCCCACCTATAGAGAGGACCTTCATCCCCTCTGAGAGCAGCTCCTCAACCCTTGATCTTATCAGAAAGAGGGAAAACTCCACATCACCATAGGGAAGCTCCACATCCCCCACGTCTCCAATGGACTCCTCTTCAATGTCCATGTCCAAATACGGGCTATAAGTTTCTATAGCATCGGAAACCTTCCTTACCTCCAAAGGAGCGAAACGGGTGCCTGGCCTGTAGCTAACCGTTTCATCAAGAGGGACACCCAGCAAAACCACCTTGCCTTTATCCTTGGTCCCTAGAAACCTCATCCCTTTCAATCCTCAGCTTCTTTATTCTCCTTTTGACAGCCTCAACCACAGTAAATCTCCACCCCATATATGAAACGCTCTCTCCCAAAGAGGGAACCCTTCCAAAAAGATGAAGAACCAGTCCACCTGCCGTATCCACATAGGCCCCTTCAGGAAGCTTTATATCTAATAGCTCGCAAAGTTCATGTATGGGACATTTTGCATCAACTATATACCCAGACCCATCCTCCACTATCAACGGCTCCTCCCTGTCGTACTCATCCCTTATCTCACCCACCAGCTCCTCTAAGATATCTTCAAGGGTCACCAAGCCCTCAACAGAGCCATACTCGTTAACCACTATGGCCATCTCTATCTTTTTTAGCTGAAACTCCCTTAGAAGCTCCTGGATGGATTTGGTCTCAGGAACAAAGTAACACTGCCTTAAAATATCCCTCAGGGAAGCCTTCTTCATGCCCTTAAATATGGACACTATGTCTGTAACCTTTACATAGCCAAGCACATTATCCCTGGTCCCCTCATATACAGGAATCTTTGAAAACTTGTTGGTTTTAAGCAATTCCCTTAGTCTCTCAATGTGGATGTTTACATCCACCATAAAAATGTCGGGCTCTGGCACCATGATATCCTTAACCTGAAGCTCTGTAAACCTAAATACCTGAAATATCATCTCTTTTTCCTTCTCCTCAAGAACTCCCCTACTTTCCGCCTCACTTACTAGCACCTTGAAATCGTCCTCCCTTATCACCCTCTCCTCTCTGCCCACCAACGCTGAAA
>JALVZS010000087.1:0-356 GCA_027022065.1 bacterium | reverse complement strand
CGCCAAGGGATAGGCAGCTAAGGTAGCCCAGATCCTGTTATACTTTACTGCAATACTCTTGGGCAGAAGCTCCCCGTAAATGAGCAGGAAGAAGGTGGTAACAAACACTGAAAGCCCCACCCACCTCTCACCAAAGGCATCCATGAATAAAGATGCGGCTATTGAAGATGCTGCAACATTCACCACCTCATTGCCCAAAAGAATGGTGGTAAGAAGCCTCTCTTTATTGGAAAGGAGTCTTCTCAAAACGCCCCTCTTTTTGAGTAAGCGTTCCTCTAGCGAGAAAAAAGCCGTTTCAGAACCTGAGAAGAAGGCAGAAAGATTAAGAGGCACTATCAAGACAACGAACTTAACCC
>JALVZS010000086.1 GCA_027022065.1 bacterium | reverse complement strand
TAGACTTTCCAAGAAAGAGGCGGAGAGGATAAGGCGTTGGGAGGAGATAGAGAAGGCCTGGAATAAGGGGGACTATGTTGAGGGAGTAATTAAGGAGAAGATAAAGGGTGGCTATAGGGTGGACCTGGGAGGCTACCTTGCCTTTCTCCCCCAGTCCCAGGCGGATATAAAGCCGCTGGAAGATCCCGAATCCATCGTGGGAACAAAATCCCTGTTCAAGGTGCTGGATATTAAAACAACCACCAGGGGTCCCAACATAATAATTTCCCGAAGGAAGTGGCTTGAAGAGGAGCTTGAAAGGGAAAAGCAGGCATTTTGGGAGAGGATGGTTAAGGGTAAGGTGATAGAGGGCCAGGTTAAAAAGATCATGGACTACGGAGTATTCGTAAACCTTGGGCCTGTGGATGGCTTCATGCATATATCCGATATTTCCTGGAAGAAGATAGCGCATCCCTCAGAGGTTCTTAGGGAAGGGCAGAGGATATGGGTCAAGGTACTGGACTTTGATAAGGAGAAGGAAAAGATTTCCCTGGGCATGAAGCAGCTCACCCCTGATCCGTGGGAAGATGTGGAGAAGAAGTACCCTGTGGGAGCGAAGGTAAAGGGAAAGGTTGTGAGTTTAGCCAATTACGGCGCCTTTGTAGAGCTTGAGGAGGGTGTTGAGGGACTCATCCATATATCGGAGTTTTCTTGGACGAAAAGAATAAAGCATCCATCTGAAGTGCTGAAGGAGGGAGACGAGGTTGAGTGCGTGGTTGTGGATGTAAAGCCTAAGGAGAGACGCATATCCCTTTCTCTCAAGAGGATACAAGAGAATCCCTGGGAGAAGGTGGAGCAGAAATACCCTGTGGATGCAGTGGTAGAGGGCAGGGTCGTGAGGATATTCCCCAACAGGGTCATTGTTGAGCTTGAAGAGGGTATAGAGGCCTTTGTGAATGCAGAGGATCTTGCTTGGAGCAGACGCCTAAAAAGGCCTTCCGATGTTGTGAGCGTGGGCGATGTGGTGAAGGTGAGGATCCTTGAGGTTGACGCCAAACGGAGACGCATAAGGGCTGGGATAAAGCAGGTTCTGCCCGATCCGTGGGAGGAGTTCCTCGCCAAGTTTAAGGAGAGGGATGTGATAGAGGGTGAGGTTACAAGCGTGACGGATTTTGGTGCTTTTGTGAAGATAATTGAAGGTGTTGAGGGGCTGGTTCACGTTTCCCAACTGGACGATAAGAAGGTCAACAAGCCTGAAGATGTGGTGAAGCCCGGGGACAAAGTTAGGGCCGTCATAACCCATATAGATAAGGAGGGCGGGAGGGTTTCCCTTTCCATAAAAGAGTATAAGCTGATGAAGGAAAAGGAGGAGGTTAAAGAGATAGTTTCCTCTCAAGAGGAAGGGGTGTTTAAGCTGGGAGACATACTTAAGAGGGCCATTGGCAAGGTGAAGTAATGAGGTTTGTAAGAGCTTTTCTGATCTTCATACTGCTTGTGATCCTGGGAATTGTTGGAAGGCAGCTTTACCTTGCCCAGCTACCCAAGCGCATAGGGGTTATCTACCTTAACGGTGTTGTGGATACCGAGAAAGCTAGGGAAATTATGTCCCTTCTAGATGAGGCCATAGACAGAAAGGACATAGCAGGAATAGTACTCAGGATAAACAGTCCGGGAGGTGCTGTTGCACCCAGTCAGGAGCTTTACAACTACATACTTGAACACCGCAAGGAGAAAAAGATTTACGCATCTATTGGAACTCTTGGTGCTTCTGGTGCTTATTATGTGGCTTCAGCCTGTAACAGGATATACGCAGATGGGGGAAGCTTAGTAGGTAGTATAGGAGTTATATTCACCACCTCGGACATTGAGGAGCTTCTCAAAAAGATAGGCATAAAACCTGTTGTGATAAAAAGCGGAAAGTTTAAGGATGTTGGTTCTCCTTTTAGAAAGATGACCCCTGAGGAAAAGCAGTACCTCCAAAATCTCGTGGATGAGATACACATGCAGTTTGTAAGGGATGTGGCCAGGGCAAGAGGGATTCCGGAAAAGAAGCTTTTGGCCATAGCAGACGGTAGGGTGTTTACCGGAGAGAAGGCTAAGGAGCTGGGGCTTGTTGACGGTATAGCTCCCATGTGGCAGGTTGTAAGCATCCTTTCAAAGGATCTAGGATACAAAAAGTCCCTTTCGTATGTTGAGCTTAAGAGGCGGAGAGGTTTTTGGGAAAGCTTGAGGGCACAGACCCTCTCCTTTATAAAAGAACTCAAAACAGAGCTTCTGCAGGGAGGGATACAGTGACTAAGCTGGAGCTTATAGAGAGAATCGCCGATCAGTATGACATTTCAAGAAGAGAAGCAGAGGTGGCAGTTAATACCTTTTTTGAAAGCATTGTTGAAGCTCTTAAAAGAGGAGAGAAGGTGGAGCTGAGGGGCTTTGGTGTCTTCAAGGTGAGAGAAAAGAGAGCCATGGTGGGCAGAAATCCCAAGACTGGAGAGAAAGTGCAGGTGCCTGCAAAGAGGGTCCCGTATTTTAAGGCGGGAAAGGACCTAAAGGCTGCTATAAACGGTGGCAATGGTTAGGATAGGGGTGGTTTCCGATACCCATATACCTGTTGCTGCCCAAGTCATACCCGATGTGGTGCTTAAAACATTTTCTGAAGAGGGCGTTTCCCTTATCCTCCACGCTGGTGATATGGTTACCGAGGAAGCGCTTTACGACCTCATGGCCATAGCTCCGGTTAAGGCCGTTGCCGGTAATATGGATTCATGGTCTGTTCGCCAGAATTACAACGATGTAGAGGTTCTTGAGGTTGAGGGAGTTAGGTTTCTCCTTACCCACGGGTGGGGTGAGCCGTTTAAGCTTCCCTATAGGATATACGATGCTTACAGGGACAAAAAAGTTGATGTTATGGTGTTTGGCCACTCTCATAGGCCTTTTAACGAGTTCTATCAAGGGGTTCTTCTATTTAATCCCGGTTCTCCTACAGACACCATTTACGCTCCCCGAAGAAGCTTTGGCATCATTGAGGTTGAAGAGGGCTCTGTTAGGGGCCGCATTATCTATATTGATTAGCCTTCCAGCCTTTTCGGCCCGGATCTACAAGGTTAAAGTAAACGGCGTGATAAATCCACCCATGGCCCATTACCTCATCAGAGGCCTGCACATAGCCGAGAAAGAGGGTGTTCCTCTGCTGGTGGAAATAGATACTCCTGGTGGACTTCTTGAATCTGTTAGGGTTATGGTAATCTCCATTCTTAATGCAAGAGTCCCCGTAATAACTT
>JALVZS010000085.1 GCA_027022065.1 bacterium | reverse complement strand
GTTTATTAGAAGAGAGCTCATAAAAAAATACGGTGAAGATATGGTCTTAAAAGGGGGATTGAGGGTTTACACTACTCTGGATTACGAGGCTCAACTTGAGGCTAAGGAAGCACTTTTAAAGGGGCTTTTGCAGATAGAGAAGAGGCACGGATTGATAGATAAAAGACAGCCTTTTGATTACGAGATCGCTACTGTTAAGGAGGTAAAAGAGGGTTGTGTTGATGTGGTTTCCGAAAAAGGGGAGGGGTGCATACCCCTTAAGGAATTTGACAACAGCACTGTGAATCCCGATGCTTTAAAGGTGGGGGATAGCTTAAAGGTTTGGTGGGCCAAAGATGGAGTACATCTTTGGAGGTATCCCAAGCTCAACGGTGCCCTTCTGTCCATAGATCTCAACAACATGCATGTTATAGCCATGGTGGGAGGTTATGCTTACTCCATAAGCAAGTTCAACAGGGTTTATCAGGCAAAGAGACAACCCGGTTCTGCCTTTAAACCAATAGTCTATACTGCTGCTCTTGAAAGTGGCTTTACCCCTTTTACCATAGTGCTGGATGCTCCTGTGGTCTACGAGTTGCCTCCTGAGGTTTCCCAGAATGGAACGAGGTACTGGGTGCCAAGAAACTACGAGGGCAAGTTTTTGGGGCCCATTCCTCTGTGGAAGGCTTTGGCCCTTTCAAGGAACACGGTGAGCGTTAGGCTTGTAGATCGCATAGGGGTTTCAAAGGTTATAGATGTGGCAAGGCGCTTAGGGATAACGAGTAAGCTACGTCCGGATCTTTCCATAGCCCTTGGTGCCTCAGAGGTTTCTCTGTGGGAGCTTTTAAGGGCATACACCGTTTTTGCAAAAGACGGGATGCTATGTAAGCCCATATACATTACCAAGGTTACGGACTACGAGGGGAAGGTGCTGGAGGAGAACAAAGAACCCTTATGTATCTCCGTCATTGATCCCTCCACGGCTGAAGCCATGCTCTACATGCTTAGAAAGGTGGTTCAGGTGGGCACGGGAAGAAGGGCCAGAGCCTTGGGAAGGCCCGCTGCTGGAAAGACAGGGACCACCAATGATTACAGAGATGCCTGGTTTTTGGGGTTTACTCCCAATGTGGCAACGGGGGTGTATGTGGGATACGATGACCACAGAAGCATAGGGGACAAGGAGGTTGGAGCAAGGGCTGCCCTTCCCATATGGTTGGACTATATGAAGCACGTTGTTCAAAAGTACCCATTTAGAATGTTTCCCCCATACACACAGTTTTTGGCGCCTCAGGCGGAAGGGGAGTAATGAACTTGAGAAACCTCAATGTGGAGGAGCTGATCCGTTTCGTATCACAAAAGGGGTGGGAAAGGTACAGAGCGAAACAGCTTCTTTCCTGGCTCTATAAAAGGCCCGTGGATAGCTTTTGCGATATAACCAATCTTCCCAAAGAGGCTAGAAAGGAGCTTGCCGAGGAGTGTGAGCTTTACTCTCTAAGCTTTCTTGATAAGCTGGTTTCAAGGGATGGCACTGTAAAGTTTGTGTTTAAGACTGCCGATGGGGATCTGGTGGAGAGCGTGGCCATCCCAGATGAAGACAGACTTACCCTTTGCATATCCACGCAGATAGGTTGTCGCATGGGATGTGCTTTTTGTCTCACGGGATTTCAGGGGTTTAAGAGGAATCTCTCCAGTGCAGAGATAGTGGAGCAGGTGATTTTAGCCCAAAAGCTTCTTGGAAGGCCTATTACAAACATAGTGGTTATGGGCATGGGAGAGCCTCTGGATAATATGGACAACACCTTAAAGGCTCTTTCTCTCATGACCCATAGGGATGCCATGGGTCTTTCTCCTAGAAGGATAGTTGTGTCCACCGTTGGGCTTCTGCCTCAGCTTGAGCACTTTTTGAAGGAGGCTCCAAGAGTGGCCCTTTCCGTTTCGCTCAACGCTCCTTCTCCGGAAAAAAGGCGTGCTATAATGCCTGTGGAGAAGGCCACAGGGATGCTTGAGCTTGTGGAGTTTCTGGCCGAGGCCTATAAAAACCGCCGGAAGCCGGTTACTTTTGAGTATGTGATGCTTAAGGGATTCAACGATGCTATAGAGGATGCAAGGCATCTTGCAAAGCTACTTAAGAAGTTCAAAAGATGCAAGGTTAACCTCATACCCTTTAATCCTTGGCCCGGTGCTCCTTTTGAAAGGCCCGATGCCGAAACGGTGCTTTCCTTTCAGAAGGTGCTTATAGAAAGCGGCATTCCCACGTTCATAAGAAAGAGCAGGGGAGCCGATATACTTGCCGCCTGCGGGCAGCTTAGATGGAGCTACAAAGAGAAAGGCTCAGCATAAGTGCTACGCACATGGCAACAAAGCATCTGTAAAGCTGAACGCACAGCCAAGTTTTCACCCCGTTCTTTAGGCCGAAGAGGCTACAGTATCTTGGTAGAACAAGTCTCAAGCCCCTTATAGGGGTGCCCAACACGTATCCCCATACCATTCCTGCAAGAGCCACCTTGGGAGTTAGCCCTGCCTTTAAAAACTTTCCGGCAACCGCTGCGCCTGCTGCTATGTGCATGGCATGGGCTATGGATATGGAAAGTGCCTTGCTCCCCAAGCAGGGTATTCCTACAGAGGCCAATACCTCAAGCATACGGTCTATTACACCGTAGTAAAAAAGCGCATAAACAGCGCAGAGGGCCACTGCTACAATGAGGCTAACCCTTAAGGCCACTTTTAATGTGTCTTTTAGCATTTTTAGTATATCAATCCGCTTTTGTTCGTTTTGCTTTTTACTATTGTACTCATTCTTTTCTCCCATTCTGTATATCAATACAGCTCCTGTGCATGTAAGAATGAGGCTTATAAATAGCTGTGTTGCAAGGTAGTAAACTCCAACCATGCCCACCAGTGGAACCGTTATGGCTAGTATAAGGGGGGAGAAGGAAAAGAAGTTGGGAAAGTCTATAAACATAACCCCTGGGACAAGCATCTTTTCTGGCAATCTCCTCTCCTCCACAAGGCTGGCTATGAAGGCTTCTCCTGCGAATCCGGCAAACATGGCAGTGAAAAACGCCATAACAAGCTCTCCTGGTATGTGCATCTTTCTCAAGAACGGACCGAATCTCTTTTCAAGCCTTGAGGATGCTCCCTTGGCGTCAAGGAGCTTTGCCACCAAAAGCCCAAAAAATAGAATGACAAAGACATTTGCCACGATCTTTGGGATAAGCTTTAAGGACATCTTAGCCTTGTGCTCTCTTCACTAGATAGTGGGAGCAGGCCCTTATGACTTCAGGTGGATAGAAC
>JALVZS010000084.1:9585-10598 GCA_027022065.1 bacterium | reverse complement strand
CTCTGCCGCGTAATCTAGGTGTTTTTTGTCAATACATTCCTTTACGATACAGGGAAGTATTCTGGGGTAACTTTTGCATAGCTTCTTTAGTTTTTCCTGCCTGTTAAGCTTCAGATACACCATTCCAAGGCTTGTTGCTAACTCGCTGTTTTTCCTTAGGCTGTAAAGCCTTTCAAGTATGTGCTCTGCTTTGTTAAACTGCCCTGACTGCAGGTAAGAGGAAAGAAGAAGTCTTATTATCTCATCGTTTATCTTCCCTGTTGCTATGAGCCTTTCAAAGAACGAGGAGGCCTTTTTGAATTCTCCTTTCTCCATATATAGCTTGGCGAGAAGGAATAGGCATTCCCTCTTTTTGCATCCTAGCTCAAAGGCTTTCTTTATCTCCTCAAAAGCCTTTTTCGTTTTTCCCAGCTTGTAGTAGATCTTCCCTTTGTAGAAAAGCACATCAGGATCGTTGGGAAGCCTATTTTCTAGCTGTTTAACGATTCTAAGTGCCCTTTGTGTTTCTCCTGTAAAAAGCAGGAGTTTTATTAAAAGCTCGTAAGCATCCTTGTTTTTGGGATCTAGCTTGCAGGCCCTTTCTAAGGCATTCTCTCCGTCAATTACCCTGTTGCTGAGTATCAGAAGCCTCCCCAGCTGATACCATAACTTGGAGCTTTTGGGCATTGCCTTAACAGCTTCTTGGGCTATCCTCATGGCTTCGGATTTGTGTCCGGATACGGCACACATTACTATACAGGTGCGGCACAGCTCCTCATCTTTTTCTTTAAGGCAGTCATTACCTAATATTTGGCAGGCCTGTGATGATATGCTGTGGCTGTTGAGAAAGCTGGAGTATATTTCAAGGAAATCTTCAATACTTTTTAAGCTGGCAGCTTTAAGGGTGGAAAAAGTTAGCAAGAGGAACAAAGCTAAAGCCGTAAACTTTCTCATAACTCCCCGCTTCTCCTAAGTTCTCTTTGCCTTTTAAAGCAGAACTTTATGATATTGTCTCTCAGCTTGTCGTCTATATC
>JALVZS010000084.1:8050-9575 GCA_027022065.1 bacterium | reverse complement strand
CCTTCCTTTTCCCTTCTTGAATCCAGCACCACCTTCCTAACAACAACTGCTGGAACGTCGGTTATCTGTGTGTCCTCGTCTAAGCGTGCACTTATGAGTATGTGCTCTTTTATATCAAGCTTTTTGTCTGCGGTGATGAATGCACCGCCACCACTTATGTCGTGGATGTATCCTTTAATAATAACGCTCTTTAGATCCGCACTTTTCAGCTTATACTCAGGCTTTCCTTCTTTGTTTATTACCCTCTCAACCCTTTTCCCAAAATATGGGATAAAAACGGGCACCCTGAAGTACTGGCGCATCTCCACTATATAGATCTTCTCTGGCTTGCTTATTGCCAGCATGAAGAAGGGCTTAAGTCTTCTGCCTACAACTTTACTTACAAAGCCAAACCTTCTTCCCTTGTGGGGTATGCTTACCAGTAACTCCTCGTCGTTCCTAAACCCCACAGGCCTTCCCTTTTCGTCAGAGGGAACCGCTATGTATATGCCGTTTTCGTCAATGTCCTGGATGTTGGTGTAGTAATAGGTGGGGTTCTTTGAAGTAGCAGGCTTCACCAGTGCCCTCTGTCCAATCTCCAGAATACTCTCAGGTTTAACCTTTACTTCCCTCACATACTCCATGGCGTAATTACCCTAGCATTAGAGGCGCTATTTGACAACCACAATAACAGAGTGTATCTTCACCTTCCATGAGGCGATATTTGTTGCTTTTCCTCCTATTAGCGGTATTTTCTCTTCCCTCTTACCCCTTTGTGAGGAAAGGGGCGGGTAAGCTTTCCCTTGATGTGGGAAGTGCTGCAGATAGGCTTTCCCGTTCTCTAGTAGCACTTTTTAATGTTCCAGAGGGCAGGGTGGTTCTTGTCAAGGGGAATCGGGTATGGGTCAGGTTTCCTAAATCATCCGCCTTGAAACCTGGTGCTACATTTGTGGTTTACAAGCCGGGAGCACCCATAGTTGATCCAGAGACCCATCAGAGATTCCCTGGGATAGATGAGCCTGTAGGCTACTTCAGGCTGGAAGAGATTAAGAAGGGGATAGCGGTTGGCTATGCCTCTGGTGAGAAGGCTACTTACAAAAAGGGCTATTTAGTTAGGTATCCGGAGGTTATAAACATCCGAGTGGACTGCTCTTCCTTGAACAGCACATCCTACTGCGAAATAGTTAAAATATCCCTCATGAAGCAGCCTCGCTTTGCCATTGTGGGATCTAGTGAGCCTTACGCCTTCACCGTTGTTCCCAAGATGGTGAGCGAGCCCTCCGGCAGGGTAAGGCTGGTGTATGAGATAAAGGCTCCTTTTACAGGTGCGTCCATCTGGGCCTTTGACACGGAGGTTAAGGCCGTAAGGGCAGTATCAACTGCCATGCTTCTGGAGGGTGGCGAAAGAGAAAAATGGGGAAGGTTCAAGGAATTTATGGCATCAAGGGTGTTTAAACAGAAGTATCTCATAATGACATCAGCTGACTTTGATAGGGATGGGAAGGACGAGCTGGTTCTGGTTTCCAAGAAGAGCGTTGACATTTAC